>DASWNS010000500.1:0-10915 GCA_036399115.1 Pyrinomonadaceae bacterium
TAGACGGGCAGGCCGACCAGGGCGCTCATCAACATCATGCCGCCGATTGAGCCGACACCGAAAATAAGGATAAAGAGAAGTTCGACGGGCGGCGAGGAGATCGTGGAGAGCACCAGCAGCATCAACGACGCGCTCCCGGCCAACCCGTGAACCATTCCGACGAGCAAGGGTCGTGCGCTGAGCCGCAGGCCGTGGTGCGTATGCGAATCTGCTTCGGGTGCGCCGTCGTGGATGTGCGGGTGGACGTGCTGGCGTGTGCCGTGCTGGTGCATATGTAAGTGTAGATGGCCGCCCCGTTTCAGTTTCCGCAGGGCATTGGCTCCGAGTGCGACCAACATGAGGCCGACGCAGAACTCAAGCGCTTGCGCCGTCCGCGCGCTGATCTCGAACTGGAAGAGAATGACGGCGAGGCCGACGACGAGCAGCGAGATGGTATGGCCGACGCCCCAGAGGCCGCCGACGAGCGACGAACTCAAGAGGCTCTTGCGCTCGCTGACAATCGTGGAGACGGCTGCCAGGTGGTCGGCTTCGACCGCATGTTTCAAGCCCAGCACGAAGCCGAAAGCAAGCACTGAAGTGATAGTGAGCGAACTCATCCGAAGTAATCGAGAATCTTGAAATGGCGTCCCGGTCTAGTTTGCGCCCGCGTGATTTATGGCCGTCACGCAGGCGCGAGCCGAAAACTTTTGCGCTGAACTCTAGATAACTATAGCACTAACAGATTCCCGGCAACTGTTCGCCAACGAGCATATCCACGATGCGCGTCCCGCCGAAGCCCGTCCGCATCGCCACGATGCCCTGTGGCTCAGGCTTAGCCTCACAGATGATGCATGGACAGGAACTTCCTCGATGACCAGTTGCGAACCTTCCAGCGCAGTTCCCTGACACGCCACTTCATAAGAGAACAGGAGGGCATCTTTGAACACGCTCGACAGTTGCCCCGGTTTGAGATGAATCGCAAAAACCCTGACGCCTCCGCAACGCGCAAGCCTCTTCCTCCGCCATCTGCACCATACTCATAGCTATCGAAAGCTCTTGCATAGCTCGTGAATCGTAAATCGTGAATAGAAGAAGATGGATTGAACCTATTTACGATTTACGCTTCACGCTCTACCGGCAACGATGTCGAACGCGAGTCGCAGTTCATCCTTGACCTTGAGCGTGCCGCCGACGGCGGAGACGGGCTTGATGTTGTAATCGGTCTGTCGCAAAGGAAACTCGCCACGCGCCCGCAGGCCGCTTTCATCGATAGCCAACTGTGCGTCGATCCTCTGAACGCGCGTGACGCCGTGCAGCGACAAGTTTCCGTCGATCCTGACACGGTACTGCCCTTCACCCACCCGGTTCGCAGCGATCTTCGTGCTCGTGAAGACGACCTCCGGGTAGCGGGCGATTTCGAGCACATCTTCATACATCCCGCGCTCCATCTCTCGCCTGTCCTTCTCGCTTACTTCGTTGGCGACGGCGAGCGAACCCGCCTGCACCAGCAGCAGCAGCGACGCCTCTTCGAGCGTGCTGGGGACGCATCGCACGTCGCCGCCGAAGCCGCGTATCGCGATCAACGGATCGTGGCCGAACATCGAGAACATGCCCTCCGCCGTCCCCTGCACGAAGAAGCGGCTCCGCCCGGCATCTATGCGATAGCGAACCACGCCCTGTTCATTCATGCTCATAAGTTCCGTTTGAGACAGGCGCACGTCCCTCCGCTCCGTGCCCGGCGAAACGTTTCCGGCGTCCGATGCCTGTCTCCGCTCGTCACAGTGCGTTGCGGACGGTGCGCCGCACGAGTTCCGTCGTCAGCCCGTAGATCAAGTGCGACGAGAGCGAATAGACGTGGATCGAGAGCGGATATTCCGTGGGCGACTTTGACAGGCCGACCGCAGGCAGGATGCCCTCGTCCGCCGTGAGCCACACGGCCACGCCGAAGGGCAAGCCCGCGCCCGCCTTCACTCCCGGCACAAACTCCGCGATTGCGCCATAAAGCGCGCCCGATGTCGTCCCCATCGCATAATGAAAGGCGACGCCCGCGACATCTTTCTCGCGCTCCGTCAACTCGCGCCCGGAGACGCGGACAGAGACGGCGTTGGCGAGTCTCTCGGTCGCGTCATCCGTCTGTTCATCTTTTCCCTCGGCTTGCAGTTCGCGCCCCACGCCTCTCTGCGGCGTGCCCTGCTGCAAGGATTGCGCCCCGTGCGATCCCTCCACGCCTTCGGCCAGCCTGCCCCAGAGGGCTTGAAATTGGTTCATCACCGCCGCCGCAACCAGCCCGCCGACGATGCCTGCCGCCAATCCCTTCAAGACATCGCCTTCGCTGGCGCGCTTCCCGCGTTCGTTTTTTCGTTTCTGTTCTCTTCTCATCACATCCTACTGATCTTGATATAGCCTTTAATGTCGGGCAGACTCACGACGACTGTGGCGGCGAGTGCCAACGCCGCCACTCCCACGATTGACCACAAGTTAATTCCGGTCGGCCTCCGGCTCCTTACTCTCTAATGATTGATTATATTTCATGACAACTCAACTTCCTTTCTCCTCTAACCACATGAGTTTAACCTGCCGGATACTTTTTGCCTCGTTCTCATCCGTGTCAATAGTTTCAGGCTTCCGGGGAATGTTCTAAATGTGTGGCATCGCACAAGGCCGCCCGGAGGGTTGATGAAACGGCTCGGAGTCAGCAGCCGGAATCAGGACGTTGGCAGGCGGTCGAAGTCGCGCAGAGCTTGCAACTTAAGGGCTTATTAGTGCATCATAGTGGTTGGCGAATTCCTTCTCTCTGGCATCAACGGTGATGCGCCCCGCGCTAGATAAGCTTTTACAGCGGCGTTTCGGATGATTCGAGAGTGGGTTGATTTCAACTTTAGAAGCGCTCCCTTGAGCACCCGAACGCAAGCCTTCGCTGCCTACCGTTACATCGAAGCCACTTTGATTCGACAGCTTCTCTCAGATACTCCTACCCATAGGAGAGGTACATCTACATGTCTATGAAACTTTACGTCGGCAACTTGTCGTTCCAAACTTCGAGCGACGACTTGCAACAATTGTTCGCGCAGGCGGGCACAGTCGAATCAGCTTCAGTGGTTGAAGATCGCGAAACGGGACGCTCACGCGGTTTCGGCTTCGTCGAGATGTCGAACGCGGAAGAAGGGGCGAAAGCCATCGAGCAGTTCAATGGCAAGGAATTCAACGGTCGCAACCTGACCGTCAACGAAGCGCGCCCGCGCGAAGATCGCGGCGGACGTGGCGGTGGCGGCGGCGGTGGTCGCGGCGGCTACGGTGGTGGCGGCGGCGGTGGTAATCGCGGCGGCGGTGGCGGCTACGGCGGCAACCGTGGCGGCGGCGGTGGCTACGGCGGCGGCAGCGGTGGCGGTGGCAACCGCGAACCGCGCTGGTAAGCTCCCGGCACACTCGACCGGTGACTCTTTAAGTAAAGCGCCTCCGACGATGAACTAACGCCGCCGGAGGCGCTTTCAATTTTTCAGCTAACAAGAGGTGCGCTCCCATATGAATGGTCGCAGCCGCGCCAAAGGATTTTATGACTTTTTCTCAACTGGGACTCAACGATGCGCTCACGCGCGCCTGTGAGTCTCTCGGATACACCGAACCGACACCAATTCAAGAGCAGGCCATCCCCATCGTCCTCTCCGGTGCCGATTTAATCGGCTGCGCGGAGACAGGAACGGGCAAGACCGCCGCGTTTCTGCTGCCCGTAATCCAACGCATGTCGGAGCGCGCACGCCCCGGCATACGCCTGCTCGTCCTTGCGCCGACGCGCGAACTGGCGACGCAGATCGAAGCCAGCTATCGCTCGCTCGTGCCGAAGAAGAACGCGCGCATCGTCACCTTGATTGGCGGCGCAGGCATGGCGCGCCAGAGCGACGCGCTGCGTCGCGGCGTAAACGTCGTTGTCGCCACGCCCGGACGCCTGCTCGACCACATGGAGCGTGGCGCAATTGATTTCTCTTTTGTCGAAACGCTCGTGCTCGACGAAGCCGACCGGATGCTCGACATGGGCTTCTGGCCTGCGATTCGTCGCGTGCTGGCCGCGCTGCCCACCGAACGGCAGACGCTTCTCTTCTCCGCCACGATGTCTTCGGCCATCGAGAAGATCGCGCGCTCGAACATGCGCCAACCGAAACTCGTCGAAGTCAGCCAGCGCGGCGCAGCCGCCGTCACGGTTGAACAGACCGCTTACCCGGTGGCGACCGAATCGAAGACCGCGCTCCTGCTCGATCTTCTGGAGCGCGAACGCTTTGAGCGCGTGCTCGTGTTCACGCGCACGCGACGCGGCGCGGAACGCCTCTCGCACATCCTCGAAGCGCGTTCGCACAAAGTGAACCGCATCCACGCAGACCGCACCCAACCGCAGCGCGAAGCAGCCCTGCGCGGCTTCAAAGACGGCCAGACGCGTGTGCTCGTGGCAACCGACATCGCCGCGCGCGGCATTGACGTTGACTCGATCTCGCACGTCATCAATTACGACGTGCCCGCCGCGCCGGAAGACTACGTGCACCGCATCGGTCGCACGGGTCGCGCCGGAAATCGCGGACGCGCCATCACGCTCGTTACGCCGGTTGAAGAATTAAACATGCGCGCCATCGAGCGTCTGACCGGGCAGGCCATCGAGCGCATCCTGTTGCAGGGTTTCGGCGGCGTGAAGCCTGCTGCGACGAATACGATCAAGCCGTTTGCCGGAGTCAAACGCGCGGGCAGCAGCGTCGGTCGTCGCTCTTTTCGCCCGCGTCGCTCCAGATAACTACGGCGCGCCGGATGAACTCCGGTTTCGCCGGATAACACGGCAGGCAGGCGAACGTCGCGGCAAAAGCGTTCGTCGAGGCACTGCTGAGAATAGCCAGTAACCGCGCTTCTGCCCGCCCGCGATGCAGAGGCAGCTTTGAAAGGTAACGCGCATGATTGAGAACTCTGAGACGGTTGCGACAATTGAGAAGATCGACAAGAGAACGTTTGAGGTCGGCGAGCGGGTGGAGAAGCTCTGCACCAAATGTGAAGTCGAGCGCGGCCACGTCGTCGCGTCCGTCACGAAGCGCGGTCAGGTGTCGCGCGTAACGTGCCCGATCTGCCAGACGCGCAGCACGTTCAAGAGCGGCGTCAAGACTTCCGGCTCGCGCTCGTCGCAAGCGGGCGCGCCTTACGATCCGTCGCGCCAGTATCGCGCGGGACAGACGTTGATGCACCCGGCCTTCGGCCTCGGCGAAGTCACCGCGCTCATCGAACCGCAGAAGATAGACGTGCTCTTTGCCGACCGCATGCGGCGGATGATTCACGGTCGCGCCTGAAAAAAAGATAAAAGAGACGTAGAGGTGTTTGACCTCCACGTCTCTTTCCGGCTCTCCCTGCCCAAAGGAAGAGGTCTGTTGCGCGACGACCGACGCCCGTGCGGCTGTGGTCTTCGGCGCGTTTACTTCGTCATCTCTGCCGCGCTCACTTCTTCGTCGCTACGGCGGCGCGCACCGCAACCGCAGCCTGCCCCGCGAGTTGCGACACCAAATCATCGCCGTCGGACTTCGCCTTGGCCTTCAAAGTGTTGGCGACGACCGGCTCCGCCCCGCGCTGCAAGCTGTATTCAAGCGTCAACTCGTCTTTGGCTTTCAGAGAATTTGCCGCCACGGCTATGCCGGTATTGCTGATGGGAGCTACCGTGCCGCTGGCGATGGCCGCAGACTTCTTGAGGAAACCGCCGAAGCCGCCTCCGCCGCCTTTCTTGTGCGCGACCGTGCTCTGGAGCACGAAGTCGCACTCCTTCTGCGTCGCCTCCGACTCCAAAGCCCGCGCCCCGCTCGCGTCGAGCGCGACGACCTCGACGTTCGCATTGCCCAACTGGCTCATCAACGCGCGGCGCACCGATTGAGCGAGCACCGCCGCATCCACGTTTTCGCCCATCACTCCCGTCTCCGTCATCGCCACGCCGACGCGCACCACGCCTGCTCTCTTCGCGCCGACCGTCGAGTTCATCTTCGCCGCGCCGCTGTTGTTCGAAGCATTCTCGTCATCGTCGGCAGCGCTCGAATTGCCGGATGCCGCCGTCATGGCCGCCGCGCTGTACATCTCGCTCATGTCGTTCACCTGACGATAATCGGCGGGCACTTCGAAGAGCGCGCTGTCGAGCACGGCGTTCGTGATCTCCACCACCTCCTGCGAGAAGGTGAAGGACGGCTGCCCCTTGTCGTCGAAGAGGGTCGTCGTGACCGAGACGGGATAGCCGAGTTTTGCCACGCCCGTCTGTTTCATGCGGTATTCGTCGCGGCAGCCGCCCGCCGGAGTCGGTGGCACGTAGCCCGCGCTCGTCCCGTAGTCGCAGTCGAGCGCAAACTGCGCGTCTATGTACCAGCCGTCCGTCTCCATGCGGCTGCGGTTGACCTGGCAGGCATCCGGCGACGACTCGGTCTGGATGGAAGTCTTGATGCGGCGTGCCGTGTAGCCGAACATTTTCTTGCGCTCGCCCGTGTCCGTGGAGGTGAAGGTCGAGGTCACGATGCCGCCGCGTCGCACCGCAGTTGCGGCGGGCGACGGTTTCGCCGCGCTGCCCGTCGCGCCGTTCGCATCCGGTTTCTGGTCGAAGGGCATGAGCACGTAGGTCTTCGTCGGGACGCCGAGTTGAACGTTTCTTCTCAGGTCGCACTGGGTAATCGTTACGGAAGTTTCGCCCTGCTCGTTGCGCTGGCGTTTGCCCTTGATGTAGGTCACGCCTTCGGAGGTGTGCCCGGCGGAGGTGTTCTTGGTTTTAATTTTAACGTCGGCGCGTGCGGCCTCCGCGCTGCCGAGACAGAGCAGGAGGAGCGCGAGACTGATTGTTTGCAGTAGTTTTTTCATGTTAGCGATTGTCCCTCTATGGCTGAATTAACGTGAAGCCGGACGGAAGACGCGCGCGCCTCTGAGCGTGCGAGAAATTGTTCGGCTCTTACTATATTACGCGTAACGAAATCCTTAAAGAGATCATCAAAGAGGTTTGCGGATTGCGGCGGCGGGTCGAGGCTCGGGCGGGCGGGTCGGGTTATTTAAATCAGACTTGAGGCACAAACAGGGCGCGCGAATTGATAAGCCTCCGGCAGTCGGTTTATACTTGCGTTGCTGCATGTCGGTAATAATGGAAAGCGTATAGCTACGGATGCCGGGAATTCCCCTGTGACAACACCCTCGCCTCAAGACGTAACCCGTTTGCTCATCCAGTTGACGGATGGCAACCGGACTGTGCTGGACGAACTGCTGCCGCTCGTCTATGGCGAGTTGCGCAGTTTGGCCGCCAACTACCTGCGCCGCGAACGCTCCTCGCACACGCTGCAACCCACGGCTTTAGTGCACGAAGCCTACCTGCGGCTCGTCGATCAAAATCAGGTCAGGTGGCAAAACCGCGCGCACTTCTTCGGCGTCGCCGCGCAGATGATGCGCCGCATCCTCGTGGATCACGCGCGCGGACATAACGCCGACAAGCGCGGCGGCGAAATTCACAAAGTCTCACTCGACGAGAACATCGACGTGACGGACGAACGCGCGACCGACCTCATTGCGCTCGACGATGCGCTCACGGCTCTCGCCGAGATCGACCCGGACAAAGCCCGCCTCGTCGAACTGCGTTTCTTCGGCGGCCTCTCCGTGGAAGAGACGGCGGAAGTGTTGGGCGTCAGCGCGCCGACGGTCAAACGCCAGTGGCGCATGGCGAAGGCATGGCTCTACGGACAAGTACAAAAGCAGTGACGAGTGAGAGGTGACGAGTGACAAGTTAAAACCCGAAACTTGTCCTGATTCCTGCTCGTCACCTGCCACTCGTCACTCATCACTGTTTTTATGACCCCCGAACGTTGGAAGCAAGTAGAAGAGGTTTTTCAAGCCGCGCTCGATCTCCCCCGCGATGAACGCCCCAAGTTCATCGGGGAGGCCAGCGCGCACGACGACGCTTTGCGCAAACAGGTCGAAGCTCTCGTCGCGCAGTATGAAGAGGCCGGGGATTTCATCGAGGAACCGGCCTTCGCCGTCGAGGGCTTCAATCCCGGTAGCGCGCCCTTCCGCACCACCCAACCCACCGATCTTGAGAACGACCCGATGGCGGGCGCACGCGTCGGCGCGTACAAGATCGTGCGCGAGATCGGGCGCGGCGGCATGGGCGCGGTCTATCTGGCCGTGCGCGCCGACAGCGAATACCAGAAACGCGTCGCCATCAAACTCGTCAAGCGCGGCATGGACACCGATTTCATCCTGCGCCGCTTCCGCAACGAACGACAGATTTTAGCCTCGCTCGATCACACCAACATCGCGCGTCTCCTCGACGGCGGCACGACCGAAACCGGCCTGCCCTACTTCGTCATGGAGTACATCGAAGGGCAGCCGCTCTATCGCTACTGCGACAGCGAGAAGCTGACGATTGCGGAACGCCTCCGCCTCTTCGTGCAGATCTGCCACGCCGTCGCCTACGCGCATCAAAATCTCGTCGTCCATCGCGACATCAAACCGTCGAACATCATCATCTGTTCCGACGGCACGCCGAAGCTGTTGGACTTCGGCATCGCCAAGCTCTTAAACCCCGAACTCTCGCCCGACACCATCACGCCGACGGCGACCGCCATGCGCCTGATGACGCCCGAATACGCCAGCCCCGAACAGGTGCGCGGCGAACAGGCCACCCCGGCCAGCGACATCTACAGCATGGGCGTGCTGCTCTACGAACTTTTAACCGCGCATCGCCCTTATCACTTCCCGTCTCGTTCGCCGCACGAGATCGCGCGCGTCATCTGCGAGGAAGAACCGGAGCACCCCAGCCGCGTCGTCTCGCGCAACGAAGGGCTGATCCCGCTCGACGTGGCGAGCAGCGGCGAGGCGACGCTTGAGTTTATCTGCAAGATGCGCGGCGGCACTCTGGACAGCGTGCGCCGCGAGTTGGCGGGCGACCTCGACAACATCACCTTGAAGGCTCTGCGCAAAGAGCCGGGCAGGCGTTACACGTCGGTCGAGCGGCTGCGCGAAGACATCGTGCGCCATCTGGAAGGGCGTCCCGTCTCCGCGCCGTTCGTCTTCCCTTCCGCGGCGCCGAAACTTTCGCGGCTGGCGACGGGCGAGGCCGTCACGGGCGAAAAGACGATTGCCGTGCTGCCCTTCAAACTCCTCAACATCCAACGGACGGAGGAGACGGGCGAAAACTATCTCGGCATCGGCTTGGCCGACGCGCTCATCACGCGCCTGTCGAACGTGCGCCGCTTCAGCGTGCGCCCGACGAGTTCCGTCATACGCTACGGCGACGGGCAGACCGATCCCTTCGCCTCCGGCCACGAACTCGGCGTCAGCTACGTCATCGACGGGCGCATCCAGCGCGCGCGCGACCGCATACGCATCACCGTCCAGTTGCTCAACGTCTACGAAGGCTCGACGATGTGGGCGGGTCAGTTCGATGAAAAGTTCACTGACGTTTTAAGTCTGGAAGACGCCATCTCGGCGCAGGTCGCGCAGGCGCTCGTGCCGCAACTGACGGGCGACGAGCGCGAGCAGTTGGCGAAGCGCGGCACGGACAACGCGGAGGCGTTTGAAGTCTACCTGCGCGGTCGTTATCACTGGAACACTTTCACCGAAGAGGGCTTCGCCAAAGCCATCACCTGCTACTACCGCGCCATCGCGCTCGACCCCGACTACGCCGCCGCCTACACGGGCATCGCCGATTACTACAACTGGATCGGCATCTACGGCGTGATGCCGCCCGCAGAGTGCTCCGCCGCCGCGAAGGAAGCAGGCTCGCGCGCGCTTGAATTGGACGAGTCGCTCCCCGACGCGCACACGGCCTTCGGCTTCGCCCTCCACACGCACGATCTCAACTGGGAGTCGCCCATCGCGCACTACGAGCGCGCGCTCGAACTGAACCCGCACCACGCCTCCTCCTATCTCTGGCACGGCACTCAACTCATGATGGAGGGCAACTTCGACGCGGGGCTGCCGCTCGTGCGTCGTTCGATAGAACTCGACCCGCTCACGCTCTTCAATCAGCACATGCTGGGGTTCTGCCTGTTCTACGCGCGCCGCCTTGATGAAAGTCTCTCCGTCTATCGCGAGCTGGTTGAAACCGTGCCGACGCACGGCCTCGCCTATTTCGGTTATAGCTGGACGCTCAGCCAACTCGGCAGGCACGACGAAGCGATTGACGCGGCGGTGAAAGCCATCGAAATCTCCGGACCCAGCCCTTTCATCACGGCCACGCTCGCTTACGCTTACGCCGCCGCCGGGCGCAAGCAGGAAGCGCACCACGTCCTCGGCGAGTTGGAAGAACTCTCCGCGAAGCGTTACGTCTCGCCCTATTATCGCGCGATAGCCCACTGCGCGCTTGGCGACAACAAGCGCGCCTTCACCCTCCTCGAACAGAGTTTCGCCGACCGTGAAGCGTGGGTCGTGTGGCTCGGAATCCAACCGCAGTTCGATCCGCTGCGTTCCGATCCGCGTTACGAAGAGCTTTTACGCCGGACGAAGAATCCGGGCATCGCGCGTCTGCGCGGCGAGTCCTCGCCTGCGTCGGGGCGTGCGTCGGGCGCGCTCTCCGGTCAGGGCAGCAGCGCGGAACTCGCCCGCCAGCAGAGCACGGACGCGCGCCATCTCACCGACAACGAAGAAGCGCGCCAACTCTACGTCGCCGGTCGCTACTTCTCCACGCGCCGCACCGCCGACGGGTTGCGACAGGCCATCAAGCGTTTCGAACGCGCCGTCGAACTCGACCCCAAGTTTGCGATGGCTTATGCCGAACTCGCGGATTGTTATGCCCTCTTGAACTGGTACGTCGAGCCGCCGCCCGCGGGCGCGTTCGAGCAGGCGAAGCAGGCCGCGCTCAAGGCCGTGGAGGCCGACCCGAATCTGGCCGAAGCGCACGCCTCGCTCGGCTATATCAAGCTCCACTACGAACACGATTGGACGGGCGCGGAACAGGAGTTTC
>DASWNS010000501.1:0-3451 GCA_036399115.1 Pyrinomonadaceae bacterium
AGGGCAGTTCGCGCGTCGTGGTGATGCGCGACGGGCAGCGCGTGGGCGAACTGCGCGGCGACGAAATCTCACAATCCAACATCATCAGTGCGATGGCCGAAGGCACGGGCGGCGAGGCGACCGCCGCTTCAACCGCGACCGCACATGTGACGGACACCAACCCACCCGCCGCCGAGCCGCCGTCAAAAGGAGCCTAGAGAAGATGCAGAACGCCACACCGGCCAACAGCAGCAGCAGCAGCGGCGGCACGCAAGCCAGAAGCGCGGGCGCAAGCCGCACGCTCCTCGCAGACTACGGCCCGACTTACGGCGCGCTCGCCGCGCTCGTCCTGCTCGTTCTGGCGAACGCTCTGTTCACGCCGAACTTCGCAGACGTTAACAACTTCCGCAACATCCTCCTGCAAGTCGCGCCGACCGTGCTGGTCGCCGTCGGCATGACGCTCGTAATCGCGACGGGCGGCATCGATCTCTCCGTCGGTTCGGTGATGGCGATTGCCGCCGCGCTCGCCTCCACGAATCTCGAACGCGGCCTCTTCCCGGCGGTCGCGCTCGGACTTCTGGCCGCGCTCGCCGTCGGACTTTTTAACGGCGCGCTCATCTCCGGTTTTCGCATCCAGCCGATCATCGTCACGCTCGCCATGTTGATCACGGGGCGCGGCGTGGCACAGGTCGTCAGTCGCGGCGGGCAGATCATCTTGATCGAGGATCAAAATTTCATGTCGCTCGGCAAAGGCTTCGTGGGGCCTGTGCCGATGTCGGTCGTCGTGATGCTCTTGGTGGTCGCCGTCGCGATCTTCGTGATGCGCGCCACGAGTTTCGGACGTTACGTGGCGGCGGTGGGCGGCAACGAAGCGGCGGCGCGGCTCGCCGGGATCAAAGTCCACCGGACGAAGATCACGGTCTACGCTTTGAGCGGCCTGCTCGCGGGACTCGCGGGACTTATCGAAGCGGCGAGATCGGAAGCGAGCGACGCCACGAAGGTCGGACTCTACATCGAACTCGACGCGATTGCGGCGGTCGTCGTCGGCGGCACGCCGCTGACGGGCGGGCGCGTGACGGTCGTGGGCACGCTCATCGGCGCGCTCATCATGCAGGTCATCACGACGAGTTTCAATATGCTCGGCATCGGCTTCGCGTGGTCGCTCGTCCTGAAGGCGGCCATCATTCTCATCGCGGTCTACATTCAACGCCCGAAAGTGGCCTGACCTCTCCCGAATGAAAAAACAACTCTGTGCCTTTGTCGTCCTTGTCGTGCTCGTCCAAGCGATGCCTGCCCCGCCCTCCGTTCGTGCGCAAACAACGAAACGGACGGTTGAGAGCGGCAAGCGTTACGCGCGTCTGGTGGTTCGCAATGCGACGGTGATTGACGGGAACGGAACGCCCGCTGCGGGACCGTTCGATATTGTCGTCGAGGGCAACACGATCACGGAGATCGTCGGGCTTGATCCGGTGGCGGTAAAGAGCGGCACGGCGCGGCGACCCGCAGGGGATGTGGAGATTGATGCGACGGGCAAGTATGTGTTGCCCGGTTTGATCAACGCGCACGGGCATGTGCAGGAGGAGCGCGGGGGCGTCGCGCAGCCGCTCGACTACGAGTTGAAACTGTGGCTCGCCTGCGGCATCACGACGGTGCGCGACGTGGGGAGCAACGTGCCGAAGACGCTCGCCTTGAAGCGTGCGAGCGCGGCGGGCGAAGTGGCCGCGCCGCGCCTCTTCGTCTATGCGGTCTACGCGGCGGGCGGCGCACCGAAGACTGCGGAAGCGGCGCGCCAGCGCGTGCGGGATTTGAAGGCGCAGGGCGTGGACGGCCTCAAGATGTTTGCGATGGATCGCGACCTGATGGCGGCGGCGTGGGACGAGGCGCGGAAAAATGGTCTGCGCATCGCGCATCACGCGGCCATCGCCGAGACGAACGCCTGGGACGACATCAAGTTCGGCACGACCTCGATTGAACACTGGTACGGCATCCCTGACGCGGCGATTGAGGCGGGCGTGCAGAATTTTCCGCCCGCTTACAACTACAACAACGAAGTGGATCGCTTTCGCCACGCGGGGCGGCTGTGGCGCGAGGCGAACTGGGACAAGTTGATGAAGGTGCTCGACGCGATGGCCGAAGCGCGCGTCGCGTGGGACACCACGCTCGTCATCTACGAGGCGAGCCGCGATTTGCAGCGCGCGCAGACGCAGCCCTGGTTCGCTGACTACCTGCACCCGACGCTCGAAGACTACTTTCGTCCCGACCCTGCGAATCACGGCTCATACTTCATCGGCTGGACTTCGACCGACGAGGCTTTCTGGAAAGAGAACTACCGCATCTGGATGGCTGCCCTGCGCGAGTTTGAGCGACGCGGCGGCGTGATCGGCGTGGGCGAAGACGCGGGCTTCATCTACCAGATGTACGGCTTCGGTCTGCTGCGCGAGTTGGAGTTGCACGAGGAGGCGGGCTTTCACCCGCTCAAAGTTATACAGCATGCGACGGGCAACAACGCGAAGATTCTCGGACAGGAAGATCGTCTGGGGCGCGTGCGCGTCGGCTACGCGGCAGACTTGCTGGTGGTGAACGGTAACCCGCTCGAAAATTTGAAAGTGCTCTATCCCGTGGGCGTGGAGACGATTCAGGACGGGCGCGCGGTGCGCACGGGCGGCATTGAGTGGACGATCAAAGACGGCATCCCATATCACGCGCCCACGCTGTTTGCCGGAGTCAAAGAGATCGTGGCGCGCGCGCGTGCGGAGCGGCGAAAGAAGTAGCTGCGTCGAGATAAACGCCGGGGCGACATTCAACACGAAGTTTAAAGACGGAGAAGATTATGAGCCAGGCAGCGACGACAATTGACGAAGAAGGTTCGGCGCACGGGCGTCTGATGCGGGCGCGGTTCGCCACGTTCGTGCAGCGACAGGGCGCGCTCATCGCGCTCGTGGCGGTCTGCGTGTTCGCCGCGATTCGTTACGAGCGTTTCCTGACGGAAGAGAATCTGGTGAACGTGCTGCGCCAGAACAGCATGCTCGGACTCGTCGCGCTCGGGATGACCTTCGTGATCCTGACGGGCGGCATAGACCTCTCGGTCGGGTCGCTGATGGCTGTGGCGGGCGTGGCGGCGGCGACGCTCGCGGGGCGCGGCGTGCTCGTCGCCGTCGTCGCGGCGGTCGCCATCACGACCGCGCTCGGCCTCGTCAACGGCCTCGTCATCGCGAAGGCGCGCATCCAGCCGTTCATCGTGACACTGGCGATGATGATTGCGGCGCGGGGGCTGGTGCTGGCCTACACGGGGGAGCGGTCTATCGGCATCGGTAAGAGTTCCGAGTCGCTCACGTCTCTGGGGCGCGACTTCATCGGACCCGTGCCCGTGCCCGTCGTCTTCCTCATCGTCGCCTTCGCGCTCGGCTGGCTCGTCCAGAATCACACGCGCTTCGGGCGGCACGTCTATGCGATTGGCGACAACGACGAAGCG
>DASWNS010000502.1:0-7199 GCA_036399115.1 Pyrinomonadaceae bacterium
AGATTTGCTGATCGGGGATGCGGGGAAGGCGAAGCGGGAGCTAGGGTGGGAGCCGGAGTATACGTTTGGGGAGATGATCAAGGAGATGGTGGAGGCGGACATGAAGGAGGCGCAGAAGGAGTGCGGCCAGAGTGTCTCCGCACGCGGCGTGTAGAGTGGACGAGAACTGAAAAGTCTGTGGCGGCTCAGTTTGAAATTAAGAGATGGTCTGTTGGATGCTCCGGCGTGAAATTGAACCGCCGGGTGAGAGCCTGCTTTGCCGGAGAACTTTTAGCTTGAGCTTTGGACGGTCGCTTCCGTGTGGGGTTGATCGAATTTGAAGAATTGTGATGTCTAATAAAGAGGTTATGCTTGACGAGGGGAAGGAGAGCGCGCGGGGCGAGTTGCAGGCGGAGGCGTCTGCGCCGCGCGTGTCGGTCGTCATCGTCAATTGGAATACGCGCGAACTGACGGCGCAGTGTATCTCGACGCTGAAAGAGACGCTTGAGGATTTGCCCGCACAGATTATCGTGGTGGACAACGCTTCGGCAGACGGCAGCGCGGACTATATCGCCGAACATCATCCGGATGTGTGTCTGGTGCGAAGCACGGAGAATCTGGGATTTGCGCGGGGGAACAATCTCGGATTCAAGTATGCGCGGGGCGAGTATCTGGTGTTGCTGAATAGCGACACGATTGTGCTCAAGGGGGCGGTGCAGCTTTTGGTCGAATATTTGGACGCGCACCGGGACGTGGCCGCCGTCGGCGGGCAACACCTGAACGGCGAAGGCGAATTTGTGCCGACGGGTTTGCGTTTCCCGACGCTGTGGAGCGACCTGTCGGTGGCCGCCGGGTTGAATAAGTTTGGACCCTGGGTGCTGAAAAAGAATTCGCAGTTAGCGCGTCTCTGGTATGTCGTCGAGACGCAGGACGTGGATTGGTTGAGCAACTCTTTCGTCGCGGTGCGGCGGGAGGTACTCGATCAGGTGGGGCCGCTGCCGGACGAGTTTTTTCTCTACGGCGAAGACATCGAGTGGTACTGGCGTATGCGCGAGGCGGGCTTGCGCGTCTGTTATGTGCACGGCGCGCCCATCGTCCATCTGGAGAACAAGAGCAGCAATCAGCTCTACAAGAACAACGACAAGCACTACCGCTATCTAGACGCTTTCTACGTGTTCGCTTCGCGCCACCGCAACCCGCTCTCGTGGCGTCTGGGGTGGGTGGCAAACGCTCTGCACTGGAGTGCGCTCGGCGCGCGCTGGTACTTGCGCGGGCGTCTGACGAAAGATGAAGATGCGTTGCGTCGTGCGCTCTGGCTGCGTTCGTTCGCGCGTTATCACATAGATCAGGTGACGGGGAAGGTTGCGCCCATCGCGCGCTGAACGAGAGTGTGAGCAGCGTCCGCGCGGGCAGGGCTTACGAATTTGTGACGGGCGAGAGTGATAATTTTAAGATCGTTTGATTGAGATTCAGGATCGTTTGATTAAGACATGACGGATATTCAAAACAGAGAGATTCGGTTCGCGCTCGTCGGCTGCGGAGCCATCGCACATTCGCACGCGCAGGCCATCGCAGAGGTTGCGGGCGCGCGTTGCACAGTCCTGTTTGATCTCGACGCGGCGCGCGCCGAAACTTTGCGGCAGACGCTCTGCCCGGATGCGAGCGTGTTCACCGAACTCGATAAAGTTTTCGCGCACGCGGACGCGGCGATTGTCGCCGTCCCGAACGTGCATCACGCCGCGCTCTCGGTTCAACTTCTGCGCGCGGGGCTGCACGTGTTGTGCGAGAAGCCGCTCGCGCTCGGCGTGGCGGAAGCCTCCGAGATGATTGAAGCGAGCGAGCAGGCGGGACGACTGCTGGCGTGCGGTTTTGTGCGTCGCTTCTTCGATTCGACCGCGCTGGCGGCAGACGCTCTGCGGCGCGGGTTGGTGGGCGCGCCCGTCAGCTTCGAAGTGCGCGAGTCGGTCTGGAACTGGCCTCTGAATCGCGCGACGTTCGATCCGAAGTCTGCGGGCGGCGGCGTGTTGATTGATCTGGGGCCGCACGTCTTCGATCAACTCGCAGCATGGCTCGGCACGGTCGAGGTCGAGGGGTATGAAGACGACAACGGGGGGCGTGTAGAGGCGTTTGCGCGGGCGAGCGTCAGTTGCCGGACGGAGACGGGGCGCGTTCCCGGCGTGGTGCAACTCAGCCGCGCTTATCGCAGCGTCAATCGCGCGCGCATCCTCTGCACGGGCGGTTACATTGATATTGACCCGCACGCGCGCGAGGAGATCAAGATCGTCTTCGGGCGCGGGGAAGAGTCGGAGGGGAATTTCCAGACGACGGCGCACGCAGACCCCGCCGCTGCGCCGAAGGGCAACCCGTTCGTGCGGCAGTTGGAAAACTTTGCCGGGGCGATCAGGGGCGAGGCGGCTCTGGTCGCCCCGGCGCGGGCTGCTCTGCCGACGGTGGCCGCGATTGAAGCCTGTTACGGGATGCGCCGGAGCGCGCCGGAGCGTTGGAACCGTCAGGGCGCGGGGCGGAGCGCGCAAGAGGGCGCGGGCAATAGCGGCGTCGTAAAGAGAACGGAGCGGAAGCGGAGTTATCAAAAGATTCTGGTGACGGGCGCGGCGGGGTCGGTCGGTTCGCGTCTCGTGGAGATGTGGGCGGAAGAGGGAAGGCTCGGCGAGTTGCGCTGCATGGTGCGGAGTTATCGCACGGCGGCGCGCATCATGCGTTATCCGCTCGAAGTGTTTGAAGCAGACTTGACGGACGAGGCGGCGGTGCGGCGCGCGGCGGAAGGCTGCGACGCCATCGTGCATCTCGGCGTGGGCGACAAGGCGAGTCAGGAGACGGAACCGCTCTTAGCCGCCGCACGCGCGCTCGGCATACGTCGCTTCGTACACATGAGCAGCGCGGCGGTTTACGGGCGTGCGTTGCCGGGGCGCATCGAAGCGGCACAGGAGGCTGCGCCCGTGTCGAAGACGGGCGAGCCGTATGCGGACGAAAAGGCAAAGGCCGAAGCGGCTGTGCTTCGCGAGTGCGCGCGCGGGCTGGAGGGCATCGTCCTGCGCCCGCACATGGTCTATGGACCATACCTGCGTTGGAGCGCGGAGTTGATGGAGTTGCTGGCGCGCGGGCAAGTGTGCGTGATCGAAGACGGCGGCTGGTGCAATCTGATCCACGTGGACGATCTGGTGGAATCGGTGCGCTGCGGGTTGGAGACGGAGCGGGGCTTCGGTCAACCTCTGTTTGTGACGGACGGCGCGCCGCTCAAATGGAGCGAGTACATAGATGCGCACGCGTCGCTGCTCGGCCTCGACGCGCCGCGCCGGATGAGCGCGGAGGCTCTGCCGGTCGAACTCGATTGGCGCGGCTGGATGCGCGCGTCTGTAAGGCCGCTCGGCGCGGTGGTCAAGAGCAACGAATTTCGCTCGTTCGTATTCGAGAGTCCGGCGGCGCGTGCGACGCTGTTTCGCGCTTACCTCGCGCTGCGTGAGAAAAAATCTCTGCGCCCTTATCTTGAGAAATTAAAGTCGGGCGCTGCGGGCGCGGGCGGCGGCTCGCGTGCGAGCGACAATTTCGACGAGACGTGGACGCTGCTGCAACTCTCAGAATCGAGGCTCAGCCCCGCGCGCGCAGAAACCGAGATCAACTTTCGCCCACGGGTCGGGTTCGCGGAAGGACTCAGGCGCACGGCGGAGTGGTTCGCCGCTTACGGGCTGGTCCCCGCGTCTTCCTCCGCCGGCACCGAAACCGAGACGGAGGAGCGCGCCGAAGACGATCTCGTCGCCGCGAGTTGAATTGCCGCGCGCCGCCTGAGACGCCATCAGAGGCTTGGCGCAGACGACGACGTGCCACACCATGTTGAAGTTAATCACACTCTGCTTCAAGACCGTGCGCCGCGCTCTGGTGCTGCTCTTTGGCGTGCCCGTCAGTTTCCTGATTGATGTCCTGGAGCGTTATCATCTCGCGCACTGGCCGTTCGTCTCGGAAGCGTTGGGCATCGTCCCGTTTACCTTCGGCTGGCAGTTCAGGCAGGAAGTTTATCGTCGTCTGGGCGTGTGTCGCGGGACGGGGATCATCCTCAATCACGGGACGACCATCGGCGACCGGCGCACGCGCATCGGCACGGACGTATGGATGAGCCGTGACGTGTACGTGGAATATGCGTTCATTGAAGACCACGTGCTCATCGGACCCGGCGCAGTGCTACTGGCGGGGCGGCATCACCATCGCGCAGACGACGTGGACGTGCCGATCAAGTTGCAGGGCAACAACCCGCTCGCGCCGATCAGCGTGGGAGAAGGAGCCTGGATCGGCGCGAACGCGACGGTGATGGCAGACGTGGGCGCGCATGCGATTGTCGGCGCGGGCGCGGTCGTCCTGAAGCCGGTGGCGGCTTACGCGATTGTCGGCGGCAATCCCGCGCGCTTCATACGCGACCGGCGCGAACCCGCGTCGCCCGCCGTTGAAGCGTCGCGGGTGGCGAGCGCGGGAATTTCCGAAGGTCGCTAGAGTCTACTCCTCAGTCTCTCCACGCATTCTCCCCACCGAAAATATTCGAGGAAGTCAGCGCGGCGAAATTTTAGTTAAGCGGAGTCGTCCGACGTGAAGAGCATGCGAGCGAAGAACATTGAAGCGACCGGCGAAGGTTCTGCCGGAGACGCTGCCGGGCGACAACTCGACGTGTCGCTCGTCGTTCCCGTGCGCAATGAAGAGAAGTCTCTGCCCGCGCTGCTCGATTCCATCAGGCGGCAGACGCACCGCCCTGCGGAGGTGATCATCGTTGACGGCGGCTCGACGGATGAGACGGTTAAAACGGCGCGGGAGATAGCGGCAGACTCCGGCCACAACTTCCCGGAGTTGCGCGTGATCGAAGCGACGGAGGCGACGCCCGGACGCGGGCGAAATATCGGCATCGCGGCAGCGCGCTCCGAGTGGGTCGCGCTCACGGACGCAGGCATCCGCCTTGAGCCGGAGTGGTTGGAGCGTCTGGTGGAAGTGGTGCAGAGCGACGACGGGATGCAGGTTGTTTACGGCAACTACGAAGCCTCGGTCGGCAGTTTTTTCGAACGCTGCGCCGCGCTCGTCTATTTGCCGCCGAAGGTGGAGCGCGCGGGCGGACGGGCGCGTGGTCCATCCATCGCCTCCACGCTTTTGCGGCGCGAGGTGTGGGAAGCAGCCGGAGGCTTTCCCGATCTGCGCGCGGCGGAAGACCTCTTCTTTATGGAGCAGATCAAGCGTCTGAACTTCAAGACGGGCTATGCGCCGCGCGCCACCGTCTGGTGGCAACTGCAACCGACGCTCGGAAAGACTTTTCGCAAGTTCGTGCTCTACTCGCGTCACAACGTCTGGGCGGGGCGACAATGGGACTGGCATTACGGGCTGGCGCGGCAATACGCGCTCAACCTGATCTTCTTCGCGCTCGCGCTCGCACACAGCCTGTGGTGGCTGGCCTTGCCCGTCGCGTGGACGCTCGCGCGCGCCGCCAAGTTGATCTACGTGCGGCGCGAAGGGCGCGGGCTGCTGTGGCTCTCGAACCCTGTGCAGTTTGCGGGCGTCGTCTTCGTCATGCTGGCGATTGATCTCGCCACGTTCGTCGGCTGGGCGCAGGCCGCGTGGCGACGCGGCGGCGCGGCCAGCAGTGGCAGCAGCGGCGCGACGGCGGCGCAGTTGAACGTGCCGGAGTCGAGTTCGGAGCACAAGGCGCGATAACGAGATGAACGAGGGGAAGACTTTGAAGACGCTCTACCTGTGCTACTTCGGTCTGCGCGAGCCGCTCGTGCAGACGCAGGTGCTGCCCTATCTCAGACAACTCAGCGCGAGCGGAGAGGTGGAAGTCTTCCTGCTCACTTTTGAACCGGACAAGCGGCGCGCGTGGTCTGCGTCGGAAGAGACGCAGTGGCGCGCTGCGCTTGCGCGCGACGGGATCCGCTGGTTCTCTCTGCCGTATCACAAAAGCCCTTCCGCGCTCGTTACGCCTTACGACATCGTGCGCGGGGCATGGGAGGCGGCGCGGCTCGCGCGTCGTTATCGAATAGACGTGCTGCACGCGCGCGGGCATCTGCCGATGGCGATGGCCTTGCTGGCGAGGCGTCGGGCAAACGTGCGGCTGCTGTTCGACATTCGCGGGCTGCTCGCGGAGGAGTACGAAGAGGCGGGCGTATGGACCAAAAACTCGCCGCAGTTTCGCGCGGTGCGCGCCGTCGAGCGCGCGGGGCTGCGACGGGCGGCGCAACTCGTCGTCTTAACGCGGCGTCTGCGCGACCGTCTCGTCGAGCACAAACTCGCGTGCGCCGAACGGATCGAAGTCATCCCCTGCTGCGTTGACTTCGCGCGCTTCGAGGCGACGCACACGGAGAACGGCGACGCGCGGCGCGCGGATGAGAGCGAGACGCGCGCGAACGGGAAGAACTTCGCGGCGGAGTCGAAGGCGGAGACGTTGGCAGCGACGAAGGCGGGGCGTTTCGAAGTCGTCTCGGCGGGGTCTGTCACGGGGTTGTATCTGCTCGAAGAGATGGGGCGTTTCTTTCTCGCCCTGAAACGGCACAGGCCGGACGCTTTCCTTCGGATACTCACGATGTCGTCGGCTCAGGCCGCGACGGCGACGCTCGAAGGCGTGGGCTTGCGCGCGGAAGATTTCTGGATCGGCGCGGTCAAGCCTGCGGAAGTGCCCGCCTATTTGCGCCGCGCGGGACTCGGCCTTTCGCTTCGCAAGGCCACCTTCTCGCAGATCGCCGCCTCGCCCACGAAGATTCCCGAATACCTCGCCGCCGGTCTGCCCACCGTCTGCAACGCAGGCATCGGCGACACGGACGAGATTCTGACGCGCGAACGCGTCGGCGTCATCATACGCAACTTCGAAGCTGAGACGCTCGACGAAGCGGCGCGCGCCGCCCTCGCTCTCACGGACGAAGCGGAGGTGAGCGCGCGTTGCGTCGAAGTGGCGCATCGTTATTTTGATCTCGCGAGCGTCGGCGGCGTCGGCTATCGCAACGCGTATCGCCGTCTGGCTGCGGAGGGCGCGCGCGCCGCGTCCGAGACTCCATGAATTCTGCGGGTGAAAGTTTGAACGAAACGATCTCAACCGGGACGACACAAGCGACGGACGCGCCGGAGACTCGAAACGGCGCGTCCGAGTCTCCACGCGCGCTGATGAATCTCTGGTGGGAGCGGCACGCGGCGACGAATCTGGTGCGTTACGATTCGCGCCTGCTCGTCTTGCACGCGGTCGA
>DASWNS010000503.1:0-4354 GCA_036399115.1 Pyrinomonadaceae bacterium
ATGAGCTATCCCGGGACGGTCTACTTTGAGGGCACTAACCTGACCGAGGGTAGGGGCACCGACCGGCCTTTCGAGCAGATCGGCGCCCCTTGGCTGGACGCGCGTGAGGTCGCCCGTGTAATGAACGAGCGGCTGCTGCCGGGCGTCCGCTTTGAAGCGATTACGATGTCGGTGGTGCCAACGGCCGCCAAGCACAAGGGGCAGACTATCCCTGCGATCCGCTTCCACGTCACCGATCGCCGGACGTACAGGCCGGTGCGCACGTCGCTCCTGCTGATCGATGAGATACGCAAACGGCATCCGCGCGATTTCGCTTGGACGGCGACGATTGATCGCCTCACGGGATCGGACAAGGTCAGGCTGGCCATCGAAGGCGGTCGGCTCCATCCCCTCTTGGAGGAGTGGGACAGACAGGCCGCGGAGTTCCGTGAGAGTCGCAAACCTTTCCTGCTCTACCCTTGAACTATTCGACACAGCTGTCGCGCGCGAGCATATAGTCTCAAGTAGAGAGGCTCTGGCGAAGGCCATCAAGCTAGTAACGAAAGCCGACATCCGGGGCTGGTGCAAACATTGCGGTTACTCACTCTCACGCAAGTGAGAACCGGTATAGGTATGTCTTGGGAGGAAATTTCAACGTACGGTGGCATACGGCCACCGCATTTCCGCGCGACCACAAGAGTTTTGTGCGATGAGATCACAAAGTCCGAAGACGTGTTCAGAACATTGGAGAGGATGAAGAAAGCCGAATCTAAGACAGACTGGTGATTGCACATGTTGCCGTCGTGGAATGCGGCAAGAGGGCTCAGGAAGGAACACCCTTACCCTGGAGCCGTCCGGCTATCCCTTTGCTGAATTTATCCTTCTTCACGACGATCCGCTCGACGTAGACTCGTGTCGTCGAGAGGTTTGCGTGGTCGAGCGCGTCCTGCGTCTCAACGAGGCTTCCCGTCTGTTCGGCCACCAGCCTGCCAAACGTATGTCTGGTGCGGTGGATGCGAGCGTTCTTCACGCCGGCTGACTTCGCGTAGGCCTTCAGATTTTTGGCGAAGGCATGGGAACAGAGCGGCGCACCGGCATTGCCCGCCCGGTCGTGCCTGGTCCATACCGGCCGTTCCGAGCCGAGGACGTCGCCCCTACCTGAAGCCTCCAGATATGAGAGCAAAGCACCGATGGCCGAGGACTCCAGTAACTCCCTGCCCTGATAGCGCCCGCCCTTGCGCCGGTAATGGATGATCATCCCCTCGCCCTTGAGCTCCACGTCCCTGCCGCGTAGCGAAATCACTTCGCGCCGTCGCAGCCCACTCAGGAAGTAGATAAGCAGGAGCGCGTAGTCGCGCATGGCCTTCACCGACCCGCCATCAGCCTCCGTCCTGACGGTGGCGAGCAAGGCGTTCATCTCCTCGTCCGTGTAAGCCTTCGTCGCCTCGGTCTGGTAAGACTGAGGTCGCTTCGGCATCGCGGGTCGCACCGGGTTCTGGCGGAGGTGTTGGCCGAGGACGGGGTCACGCATCAACCACTGGAAGAAGGAAGCGAGGAGCGAGACGCGCGTGTAGACGGTGTTCGGCTTGAGTCCCTGCTCCTCCATGCGGCGGCGCCACGTCTCGATGTCCGTGACATCCACCCCCTCCGGCGACTTCCCGGCCATCCGGAAGAACGATTCGACGGCAGTACGCTTGTCACGGAGCAGGGCTTCCGGGTTATGCGCCAGTTTATTGGTCGTGCCGTCGGCCCACACGCGAATCGCGTTGCGCAGCGCGACCGAGTCCTGGCGTTCGTCGGGGGCAGATAGTTGGAGTGCCGCGTCGCTCATACGTCTCTGGGATTGACGGCGGTGATCTGCGAGTATCGCTTGAAGTCGGCCGTATTGAAGGTCAGCAGGTGCGTAACGCGGTGAGCCAACATGGCCGCGACGATCCGCGCATCGTGCACCTCTTTGCCCTTCACTTCGTGTTTGCTAACCAACCGCTTCCACTCCGAGAAGATCTCTGCGTTGTCCGGAAGGAGCTGGAAGATACTTTGCAGTCCGGCGACCTCTGCCGCGGTTTCGTCCACGCTCATTCCCAGACCGTTAGCCTCGTTGGGGCGGGTGGCCACGGACCAGTACTCAATGATGTTCTGCGGGATGATAGAAAGTATCTCGCTTCGGGCTAGAAGTTCGCCGACTGCGCGGGTGGCGTCCGCGTGCATAGGGTGTGTGGACTGAGCCGAGCGCAGGAGGATGTTGGTGTCGACGAGGTAGCTCATAGCTGCCGGTCTTCGCGCTCCCGGTAAATGCTCTCCCGGCTGATCGCCTCGTCGGAGAGGGGCGGCGCGGAGTGCCCGGCGTGGCCGCCAACCCATTCACGGTAAGACCGAAGCCTTTCCTCATTCCCCCCGGCGTCCCCCTGCGCGGCAACCGGCAGAAGCCGCTCTTCGAGGACTTTGCGGGCGTACTCTTCAGCGGCGAGGCCCTCGCGGGCCGACTCCTGCTGGAGCCGCTCTTCAAGCGCCGGCGGCAGATCGATGGTTAATGTCACTTCCCTGCTCCTTTCCGACCGGAGTATAGCATCATTTTGATTCTCCGTTAAGGTTACACTAATCGTAGTTTAGTGTAACCTTGTATTCACAAATTAACTATTATTGCTCTTTAGATTGGTACAATCAGTGTATGATGTTCAAGCTGTGAAACCATTCCGAATTAGGAGGCCTTGAGAGACGAATGCGTGCCTCACGTCGGCGACGACGTCAGTTAGATACGCTCGCATCGCCCGAAGCCGTTCGCCTGATCTGTGGGCAACTACGCGAGCGAATGCCCGACATTATCCCAGCTTCTGAAAAGCAGTTATCGCGCTTTCTATTTGCGGTGCGGCATGTCGAGCGGCGCCCCGCGACCGACACGAAGAGAGGCAGGCCCTCACGATGGCCGCGCGAAAAGCTCCTCGAAGCTGCAGCTTTGCTCAGATCCATACTCGAACGTGAAACATCGGGTAGAGTTTCTCTCAATAGCTTTCTCGGCCAGTATCTTCCCATCCTCAAATTCCCTTCCGACGTGACGGACGCACTCTCTAAAGGCTCGATAAATCTCCATGAGGCCGCGCAACTCTCCCGGCTGGCGCCCGAACGCTTGGACTGTACATCGGCCACGGCAAAAACCTCCCGCGAGGAGGTGCTCCGGGCGCATGTCCTCGCTCACGGATCTCAGAACAGTCTGCGGGCACGCGTTAAAGAGATGCTAGGCGAAGTCGTGACAGTCTCGTCCGAGCAGATGACGAGCGTTGTACAGAAAGTCGACGAATTGCTTGAGATCAACCCCTCCGACAAGCGCCACTTCTTTTACGAAGAGATGAAGAGGCTATTTTACGCCATGAGGGAAATCCGTCCGGAAGACATCGACGACGAATCCTTAGACCAATTCATGGCGGCGGCTGATCAACTCTCGAACGCCATCCACGCCATCGAACTACGAAGCAGGAAGAAGAAGACTTCTAAACTCAGTATCTGATAGAGAAGTATCTTGATATTTCACCCTGAAAAATAAATTACAGGGTGAAGAAAATATTTCAGGGTGAAATTTTCCCAACAGCAGAAAAATCAGGCTAAACAAAGGTGTTGGGTATTGCGAGGTTTTATGAGGCGGGTAAGCTAATGCGGAAATGGATGCCGCGGCGGTCTGCCGGGTCGTAATCCTTGAGCCGGATCACAAAGCCCCGGCTCGCGAATTCCTTTATCGGAATTAGCCTGTGCCAATGCAAACAACGATTCTTAATTGGTGTAAAAAGATTAATTCAGTGAACGTGAAACCTTGTGTGTAACAAATTTTCGGGGTGCATTTTCATGAAGTTATGGGAATATAAATTCAAAAGCCAAGTTGCGCTCTGAGATATACCATTGAGCTTAAATATCTTGGCCGGTGTGTTACTTGCTTATACTTGCGCTTTTTTATCTGTAATTAGCTTAATGTGTAAAGGGGTGAAATTATGTGACCGGATCAGTCAGTTTCTCCGGTTGGCGGGACGGATGACAGTTTGAGGTGCGTACACCGGGCGACACCTTTGTCCAGCCCCTCCGGATACCAGAAGCCTGTTCCCGCGCAGTCCGGGCACTTCCGCTTCTCTTTTTCATTGATTGCCTGCGCCTGATTTCCCTGCTCGGCAGCAGCAATCTCAGTGGCGCGTTTCTTATCCACTCTCCATAGTCTGCGCCGTAGGTGCTCGGTGAGAAACGCCGGGACGTTCGAGACTGTGGTACGCGCGGCGGCGATCTTCAATTCCGTTACTAATAGTTCGCGTAAGTCTTGCCATTGCTGGAGAGATGCGGAGTTTTTGCCGATCACTTCCCTCTCTAGTTCGCGGAAAAGCTCCCCCAGCGGCGCAGC
>DASWNS010000504.1:0-10579 GCA_036399115.1 Pyrinomonadaceae bacterium
GCAGATACTCTGCGCTGGAACGTGCGCCCGTCCAATATTGACGATCATCCGGAGCGCGTGTGGGATTGGAGCTATCCGCAGTTTATAGCGGTGGAGCCTGCCGAGCCGGAGAAACGTTAAAGACGCTTCACAGTGTCGCTCCGTTGATCTTCTCCAGCAGGTACAAGGATATATATCGCCCGTACTTCGCCTGTAAATCTTCTCGTCGCCAATCCTGCCCCGTGATGATCTTCCGGCACGACTGCGCGCCGCAGCGGCACTCCAGACGGTAAGTATCGTCGTCGGTCGTCGCCCAATCGTGCGTCAACTCTTCTCCGGCCTCGATGTCGCGCATGGCGACGAACACGATCTGCCCGCGCACGCCGATGTTCGGCTCGCAGGAATGATTGCTGAAGATCATGCACCCCTCTCGTTCGTTCTGTGTGAGCGCGCCGATGAAGAGGTCTTCGCCGATCTGTATTTCCGCAGCACCCAGCACGCCTTCGACTTCGCGCAAAGTGCGCCGGTCGAAGATGTGCCCGCCTTTAACCGCGACGATCTCATCTCGCGCGAACGCTTCAACCGCGAAGAGGCCGCGCCCGTGAATCCGGCTCTCCCTCACCGCAGCCTTCGGGGATATGTAAGACAAATTTTGCATAGGATTGACGGTGGGCTTCGTTCAACTTTTGCTCACGCGCTCCAAATCTTCGCGAAACGAATAGAGCGAGAGGCCGCCCTGTGTGCCGTGGACAAACGCTCCGTCGCTGTTGAGGTAGAGACAGAACGGCAGCGCGCGTGCATAGGCCATGTGCTGCGCGCCGATAGCTCTGATCTCCGGTTCGGGCCGGTCGCAATCGGAAGCGAGACAGACAAAACGCTCGTTGAGCAGAGAGGCCACGGACGCTTGCGGGATGATGCCCTCGACGAGAGCACGGCAGTTGCCTCAAGCGTATCGCCCGTACTCGACGAAGATGAACTTCCCTTCGCGCCTCGCCTCTTCGAGCGCGTCGGCGAAGCGCGTGTGCCAGCGCACCGCGCCGCGATCATCAAAGTGCGGGTGCGAACTTTTGCGCGTGTCAGACATCGCCCGTTCCTCCTGTGAATCGTGCTTCGACCACTGTGTCGCGGCTCTTTCCGTGTAAGAGCGTCAACTGCGGGTACGACCTCGGCTCCTCCGCCGCGTCGGAGAGTTCGAGCAGGCGTTCGGCTTCGAGAATCGGCTCTTCCTCGCCTTCAATCTCGACGTAGAGGCCGAACGGCAGTTCGTCTAACACCACTTCGACGCCCGCCACGAGCCACGTCTCCCTGCGCTTCTCATACACGACGGCTGGCTTGTAGCCGAGCGCATCGAGTATGTCTGCGAGCGCGTCCGCGTCTGCTACCGCCGTCTCATCTTCGCGGCGTCGTTTGATGCCGGACGAATTCGCCATGCTCTCTTTGAAAGTGAAGATCGCCCTCTCCCCGACGCGTCGCAGGCGCAACACTCGATTGCCGCTCTCAAGCCCCGGCCCCGCGTACAGCGTGTTCTCTTCAAACTCCTCGCCGCGCGCCTCTGCCCCGACCGCACGCAGACGACTTCGTAGCCGCCCGCCCTCCTCGCTCCCAATCCGGTACTTCTTCTCGATCTCTGTGCCCATAAAAAAATGCCCGTGGTCAGTCGTTCGTCTCAATACGTCGCATTGCGCCGCTAACTTTACCAACTAACTCGCGCAGCACAAACAACGGACAACTGATCACGGACAACAGACCGCCTCTAACTCTGCCTGAGCCAGCGCACCACTTCTGGGATGCTCGCGCTTTTGCCGTACATCAACATACCGACGCGATAGATGCGCGCGGCGAGCCAGACGAAGAGCACGACCGTCGCCAGCCCGACGGCGAGCGAGAGCGCGATCTGCCAGAAGGGCGGCGTCTCCGTGACGATGCGCACGAGCATCGTGATGGGCGAGAAGAACGGCGCGATGGACACCCAGAAGGCGAACGAAGAGTTGGGATTCCGTATGACCGGGAAGGCCATGTAGATGCTGAGGATGGAGAGGAAAATCACCGGCAGAGCCATCTGTCCGGCCTCTTTCTCCGTCGTCACCATCGCGGCGACCAGCACGTAGATCGTCGCGTACATCAAAAACCCGACGATGAAAAAGAGCAGCGTGTAGATCACTAAAGACGGCGAGATGCGCGGCAAAGGCACCTCCATCCCGCTCGCCGCCAGCATCCCGACGCCGTAGAGCACGAACAGGCCGAAGACCGCCGCCCAGATCGCATACTGCGTGATCGCGACGAGCGAGACGCCCGCCAGTTTCCCCGCCATCAAATGAAACGGGCGCACCGACGAAAAGAGCACTTCCGAAACGCGCGTCGTCTTCTCTTCGACCACCGACGCGAGAATCGCCTGCCCGTACATCAGAATCGCCATGTAGATGAAAAGACCCATGAACAGCGCCAGCCCGAAACCGCCGCCGCTGTCGCGCTCAACTCCGGCCTCGCTCACCTTCGTCATCTCCATCTTGATCTCTTTCGACAACTGGCGCACGCGGTTCTGATCTATGTTCGCCTCGCGCAACCGTTGTTCGACGACGGCGCGATTCAAACTGTGACGAAGTTGCGCCGTCGTGATCAGGTCGCTCACGTTGCGCCCGTAGTATTCCACACGCCCCTCCTCCAAAATCTTTTCCGGCAGGACGATGTAAACTCCCAACTCGTTCTTCCGCAAGCGCGCATTCAACTCGTTCTTGATCTCTTCGAGCGGACGACCGCCCGGCGTCACCTGCTCAACTTCGTAATGCCCGCCGAGCGCCTTTGCCGCCTGGCGTAGCTGCGCCTCACTATCCGGCGCAGCCTCCACGGGTGACGCCTGTTTCTTTTGCTCCCCTTCGCCTTCATTGCCGCGCCTCGTCGTGATCGACTCACGCACGCCCTCATACATTCTTCCCGTGAGATCGACGACGGCGACCTTCGTTGCGCCCCCCGTCTTCATCGTGATGACCAGACCGGAGCCGACCGTGAAACCGACCATGACGAGGGGGCCGAGCAGGGACGTGATGATGAAACCCTTCGTCCGAATGCGCTGCCAGTATTCGCGCTTGATGATGATCCATAGTTTCTTCATGCGCTCTCTCCCACCTGCTGCAAAAAGATGTCGTGCAGGCTCGGTTCGACCTGTTCGAAGCGCGTGATGCGCGCCCCGCCGTCCACGAGACGATGCAACAACTCCTGCGCGTCCGCCCCTTCGGCCAGCAACACTTCGACGTAATCGCCGTAAGGTTTGACGCCAGCCACGAGTTGCGGATCGGTTAACGTTCCGTCGCCGCCCTCCGCGCGCAAGGCCACCGCGCGCCGACCGAAACTGCTCTTCACTTCGCGCAGACTTCCCTGCAAGACTTTGCGCGAACGATTGATGAGGCAGATGTCGTCGCAGAGTTCTTCGGCCTGCGACATCATGTGTGTGGAGAAGATGATCGTGCGCCGCTCCGACTTCAGTTCGAGCAGCACATCTTTCAAGAGTTCGGCGTTGACGGGATCGAGGCCGGAGAAAACTTCGTCGAGGATGAGCAGGTCGGGCGCGTGCATCACAGTGGTGATAAATTGAATCTTCTGCTGCATGCCCTTTGAGAGTTCGTCGGTCTTATGGTTCTTCCATTCGCTGAGTTTCAGGCGCGCCAGCCAGCGGTCGAGTTGCGTCTCGGCCTCGCGCGCCGTGAGTCCCTTCAACTCTCCGAAGTAGCGCAACTGCTCGCCCACGCGCATCTTTTTATAAAGGCCGCGCTCTTCCGGCAGATAGCCGATGCGGTCCTGCAAACGCTCGGACATCTGCTCGCCGAAGAGTTCGATGCGCCCGGAATCGGGCACAAGGATGTTGACGATCATGCGGATGGTGGTGGTTTTGCCCGCGCCGTTTGGTCCGATCAGGCCGAAAATTCTTCCGGCGCGAACTTGCAGGCTGAGTTCGTCAACGGCCACGAAGTCGTCGAATTTTTTCGAGACGCGTTCGAGCGCGAGGGTCACAACGTCTTGACTCAAAAGTTTTCTTCACCTCCGGCGGACGCCTCGAAGCTACCGGCGTGTGGGCGTCGGGACAAATTCATGTGCAAGATTTATACGGGCGGCAGGTGTTGAAAGTTTTTCGCGCGCGGCAACCAGCAAGGTGAGAAAAGCGCGCGCGTGCGGGGCTTAGAGCAGCTTGAGATTGAGAGCAACAAAAACCGGGACTCGACGCAAGCGGCGCGGAGATGTGCGCAGAAGAGGCGCGTGGAGAGTTGATCGATCAACTCTCTACGCGCCTCCGCGTCGAAGGTTTAAAGGCCAGGGATTGTTAAGATTGTTTCGCCCATTCGATGGCGGGTTCGATCCATTCTTTGTGCGGGCGATAGAGAAAGCCGTGTCCAAGTCCGAGGTTGATCTTGATTTCATTGCGGCTGCTCAGTCCTTCGGAACGCGCGAAGAGAGTTTCACCCGTCCCGACGCCTTCGTCGCTCGCATCGTAGATCGACAGCACGCGGCCATACAGGTTCAACGACTGTTTCTTCAACGTCTGCGCGCCGCAACCGGCCATGAGCACGAAATTAACGTCCCTGTTCCTGAGCAGCGACGAAGTGTGCATCGCAATGTTCGACCCTTTCGACGCGCCGACGGCTGTGATGTGGCGCGGCGCGACCCCGGCCTTGAGCAGCGCGCGCATTGCCCGTCCCGGAATCATGCTCATCAGGCTGCCCTCTCTTCAAGACTCAAGCGCGATGCGTCGCGCAGAGACGATCTGTTCGAACGCTTGGAGTTCATCGAGTGTGGCATCGTCGAGCGGCGCGTCGGTTTCGATCACGGCCATCGCTTCGCCGCCACGCTCCCGGCGTCCCAGATGAAAGCGACCGATGTTGACGCCGTGCGCGCCGAGGATCGTGCCGACGCGACCGATGACGCCGGGCACGTCGTGGTTGCGCGTGACGACCATGTGCCCCGACGGGATGGCTTCGATGCGAAAGCCGTTGATCTCCGTGATGCGCCCGTCGCCGTTGGAACCGAAGAGTGCGCCGGAGACGGTCTGCTCGCCGCCCGTCGTTAAGACGCGCGTGGTGACGGCGTGCGCCGGGTCGTTCCCCGCGCCGCGCGTGTACGAGTTGGTCACAGTGATGCCACGTTCTTCCGCGATGAGAGACGCGTTGATGGCGTTGACGCGCGCGCTCATGTCGCGCAGCAGCCCTGCGAGGAAAGCGCGCGTCACGGGCGCGGCCTCCAGTTCGGCCAACTCGCCCGCATACTCGATGCGCACTTCGCGCACGGCCTCATCCAACAACTGCGCCTGAAATCTTCCCAGACGTTCGGCGAGGACGAGGTAAGGCGAGAGCGTGTGCAACTCCTGCGCGCCGAGAGCCGGAGCGTTGACCGCGCCGCGCAGCGCGCCCGTCTGAAAGTAGTCGCGCATCTGCTCGGCCACCGTGACGGCCACACCCTCCTGCGCCTCGCGCGTCGAAGCGCCGAGATGCGGCGTCGTGATCACCTCCGCGAATTGCAGCAGAGGATTGCTCTGCGAAGGAGGCTCTTCCTCGAAAACGTCGAGAGCCGCGCCCGCCACGCGACCCGCCTTCAGGGCTTCGTAGAGAGCGCGCTCGTCTATCAATCCGCCGCGTGCGCAATTGATGATTCGCACCTCCGGCTTCATGCGCGCAAACTCGCGTGCGCCGATGATGCCGCGCGTCTCCGCCGTGAGCGGCGTGTGCACCGTGAGAAAGTCGGCACGCGCGCAGACCTCTTCGAGCGGCGCGAGTTCCAACTCCATGTCGCGCGCCTGTTCGGGTGCGACAAACGGATCGAAGGCCAAGACCTTCATTTCAAAGCCGCGCGCACGACTCGCCACTACGCGACCGATACGACCGAGGCCGACGACGCCCAGAGTCTTACCGCGCAACTCCACGCCGACGAACTTCTTGCGCTCCCACTTGCCGCCCTGCAAACTCGCGTGCGCCTGCGGCACGCGACGGGCGAGCGCGAGCAGCAGCGCGAGCGTGTGCTCGGCGGTCGTCATCGTGTTGCCGTCGGGCGCGTTCATCACGATGATGCCGCGCGTCGTCGCCGCCGCCACGTCTATGTTGTCCACGCCGACCCCGGCGCGCCCGATAGCGCGCAGGCGCACGGCCTCGTCCATCAAAGCCGCCGTCACCTTCGTTTCGCTGCGCACGACGAGTCCGTCGTAGTCGCGCACGATCTCGCGCAGTTCGTCGGTTTTGAGTCCGGTCTTCTTTTCCACCGCGAAGCCGGCGGCGCGCAAAGGTTCAAGCCCGCTCTCGCTCACGTCGTCCGATACCAGAATTTTTATATTGTCCATGTAGGAGGAACTATGATTCAGCGTTCAACTCGGAAAGTGTCGCGGCGAAGGCGCAGGCATGGAAAGACACGCTGCCACGCGTCCGTCTCGCAACACTTGTTCGGGGCGTCGGAAAAGTTTTAACTTTCGCGCCGTCGCCAACAGTAATCGACGCTCCACACGCCGCCCCCGGCCACGGCGAGATAGAGGAACACGAAGCTGTAGAGCGCGGCCAGTTCGCCTCGATTCAAGACCGGCCAGAGCCCTTGCGGAGCATGCGCCATGAAGTAGGCCACCGCCATCAAGCCCGACAGGAGGAACGCCACCGGGCGCGTGAACAACCCCAGCAGCAAGAGCAGCCCGCCGAAGAACTCCAGTATTCCGACGAAGCCCATCATCGACAGGAGAGGTGGCGTCTGTGAACCCTGCGCCCCCGCCGGAAAGCCGAACAGTTTTTGTGCGCCGTGCTGCATCATCAGCAACGCCGCGACGATGCGCAGCACGCTCAAGATACGCGGCGTCCACGTCGAGAAAAACGAATCGTTAGCCATACAATTTTGCTCCTGTCATTAAGACTTTTCGCTGTCGCCGGAGAATAACGCGCGACACTCTTTCACGTTGGGGCGTAGACTTTAAGCCCGCCGGACTTTTATCTCTCGTTCCGTATCCGCGAACTCCACTTCTACATCGGGCCGCCGGAGTCTCTCCCATCGGCGGAGCCGCCGCGCGTCGTGTCGGGCGTGCCGTCAGGCGCGGGCGCGGAAGACGAATCGGATGCGCCGGAAGTTTCGCCCTGCGAGGCGGCGGAGTCAGTCTGAGTTTGTTGCAGGTCGTTCAGGGTGTCGCTGCTCGTCGCCTCGTCTTGCCGCGCTGCGGTCTGTGCGCTCTTGTCGTCGCCGTTTCCCGCGCCGGGTTTCGTCCGTTCAGCATCTTCCATTTTCTTCTCCTTCTAAAACAGCAAATATAGCGAACTCAGCAGCGACATCAGCGTGGCGGCATAGACGCCAGCGAGCACGTCGTCGGCCATGATCCCGAGGCCGGCTTCGAGCGATTCGAGACGGCGAATCGGATACGGCTTCCAGATGTCGAACAGGCGAAAGGCCAGAAAGCCCACGACGATTGCCCACGCCCCGATGCCGACGGGCAAAAACACGAACGTCAGAATCTGCCCGATCACTTCATCAATGACAACTGCGCCGGGATCTTTGCGCGCCAGCAGCGACTCGCAACGCGTGGCCGCCCAGATGCCCGCAATCGTCATCACGATGAGCATCAGGAGCACGACCGTCGTACGCAAAGATTCGAGCGGCGGCGTGCTCCATCCGCGCGCCTCGGCGTACAGAAACGCCTGCACACTCGCCGCGCGCGCCGCGAGATACAACCCCACGCCGACCAACGATCCCCAGGTTCCCGGCGCGAGCGGAATCAGCCCGACGCCGCACGTCGCCACTCCGAGCGCGACATAATCGCGCAAAGTTCGCTCACGCCGCGCACGCCCGATGAAGGCCGTCGTCACCACCACCGACGGGTTCAGTTCATCGCTCGATTCTTTAACAACTTTCATAAGGCAGTGACAAGTGACAAGTTGAAGCCAAGTGAAAACTCGTCACTCGTGAATCATGAATAGAAGAAAACAGTCTTTCTCTATTTACGATTAACAGTTCACGTTTTACGGCTCTCTTCTATTCACGATTCACGAGTGACGAGTCACGTCTCTTCAACTCGTCACTTGTCACTCGTCACTTGTCACGGCTCTATGATGCTTCCGACGAGATCGTACTCGTGTGCATCTGTGATCAGGACGTTGACGAAGTCGCCGGGCGCGGGCGCGAAGCCTTCGGGCGCGTCGTTGATCAGAACCACGCCGTCAATGTCGGGCGCTTGAGATTCGAGTCGCCCCTGCCAGAGCAAGTCCGTCTCTTTCGCCGCGCCTTCAAAGAGAACGCGCGCAGTTGAACCGACGCGCGCGCGATTGCGCTTGAGCGAGATGCGGCGTTGCTCCTTCATCAGACGGTCGCGCCTTTTAGCGGCGACTTTCGGATCAACTTTGTCCGGCAGATCGTAAGCGGGCGTCCCTTCTTCGTCCGAATAGGTGAAGACGCCGACGCGATCAAACTCTACGTTCCGCACGAAGGCTAGAAGTTCGTTGAAATCTTCTTCCCGTTCGCCGGGAAAGCCCGTGATGAACGTCGTGCGCACGCCGATGCCCGGCACGCGCCTGCGCACTCGTTCGATCAGGCGTTCGAGGCTCGCACGGTTTCCCCCGCGACGCATCAACTTCAAGACGTTCTGTGACGCATGCTGCAAAGGCATATCCAGATACTTGACGGCCTTCGGCTCCGAGGCCATCACGTCGAGAAAGAGATCGCTGATATGGGTCGGGTAGGTGTACATCACGCGCACCCACTCGATGCCGTCGAGTCTTGAGAGTTCGCGGAGCAGGTGCGCCAGCCCGTCCGGCTGTTCGAGGTCTTCGCCGTAGCGGGAGGAATCCTGCGCGACGAGGATCAACTCCTTCACGCCGCGCGCGGCGAGCGCCTGCGCCTCGCTCACCACGGAGCCGAAGCGTCGGCTGCGAAAATGGCCGCGCATCTGCGGGATGAAACAGAAAGCGCACGGGCGGTCGCACCCTTCGGCGATCTTGATGAACGCGCTGTAGCCGGGCGTGGCAAGCACGCGCGGCGTCGATTCGTCGTAGAGATAAGTTGCGCTTTGATTGCCGAGCGTGATGACGGGCAGCGAGCGCGTGTTAACTTTGTCGTCGCAAACCTTCGTGATGTCGTTGATCTGGTTCGTTCCGATGAAGGCGTCAACTTCGGGAATCTCCGCGCGCAACTCGTCGCGATAACGCTCGACGAGACAACCCGCGACGACGAGCCGCTTAGCCTTCCCCGCCGTCTTCATGCGTGCCGCTTCGAGGATCGCATCGACAGACTCTTTCTTAGCCGAATCGATGAAGCCGCAGGTGTTCACCACGAGCGTTTCGGCCTCCGCCTCGTCCGTCGTGATCTCATAACCGGCGGCGGCGAGTTGACCCATCATCACTTCGCTATCAACCAGATTCTTCGGGCAGCCTAAACTGATAAAGCCGATCTTCTTCATTCAAGTGACAGGCAACAGGTGACTGGTGACAAGCAAGAAGTGATGAGTGATGAGTGATGAGTGATGAGTCAAAGATATAACTTTTGTTTTTAACTCATTACTCATTACTCATCACTCATCACTTTTCTTTCTCGTCATTCGTCACCTGTTACTCCCTTTCCTTCTCTATGCGCCGCAGCCATTCTTCGATGCGGGCGGCTTCCGCTGTCGTTAGTTCGTGCGCGCCGAAGCGTACGCGGTTATAGGAGCGCGTCAGCAGCGTCGCTTCGGGCATGCCCGTCGCCGCAGCGAATTCGAGCGGCGTCTCGTCGGGAGCGCGCAAGAGGCCGCGCGATTCGAGCGCTTTTGTCATGCGTTCGTAAAAGACAACGGATGAATAATTTTTGCCTTCGCGCCGCCAGAAGTTGAGGCCACGCCTGAAGTCCCAACGGCGGACGCGCGCGACGACCATTAAGAGCAGTCCGGCGAGAAGGACGAGCGCGACGACGACAGGAAGATTCGTCGCCCGGATCAAGCCCTGTGCGTCGCCGCCGTTCGTTACCTGTCGCCACCAGCCTGACAGTTCGGCGCGCAGTTCGGCGAAAGTTTGCCCCACCGTCTGCCGGTAGACGCCGAATTGGCCGCGCACAGATGTCGCTAGTGAACGCTGTTCCTGCTTATCATAAGCGACGACATATTGAATCCAAAACAGTTCAAGGGCTTCCGCATACTTGCCGAGTCCGCCGCGCCAGAAACCCGTCTCATCATTATTGCCGGGTCGCCCGGCCACAGGAGTCGGGTCGAAAGTGACCCAGGCGTTTGTCTCCGGGAAATAGACCTCGACCCACGAGTGCGCGTCCGATTGCCTGACGGTGTAGACATCCGCCGCGTCGTTGTAGTCGCCCAACTGAAAACCGTTGACGACGCGCGCGGCGATGCCCTCGCTGCGCAGCATGACGGCCATAGCGGTCGAGAAATATTCGCAATGGCCTTCGCGGACACGAAACATGAAATCGGCCAGCGGGTCGCTTGCGCCGCCCGATTTCTGCTCCAACGTATAACGAAAGTTCTGTTGAAAATATGCTTCGATGACGCGCGCGGCGTCGTAACGATTGTCTGAGCCGGTGCCGACTATCAGGCCGCGCGTGAGTTGGCGGATGCGCGGGTCGAGGTCGTCCGGCACTTTCTGGTAGCGATCAAAGGTGCGCGGGTAGGGCGCGAGGT
>DASWNS010000505.1:0-12274 GCA_036399115.1 Pyrinomonadaceae bacterium
GAAGGATTTGGGAACGGGGAGCGCGAGTTTGGATGCGGCTCCGGCCTGCGGCTGGCGGTTGCGCCAAGAGTCGTCCGACTGTTGCGCCGCAGTGTTGCCGCTCGCAGGCGTCGCCGAAGCCTCCGCCGTCGCCTCGGCTTCGGTCGTCTTCGGCACGTCGTCCACGACCTTCTTTCCGGGCACGCCATAGACGACGACGCGCGAGTTGTTCGTCAGTTTCTCCTGCGCCACCTTCTGCAAACCGGCGGCGGTCGCGCGGTCGTAACGCTCTAAATCTTTCGCGAGGAAACCGGGGTCGCCGAGGTAATGGTTGTACTGGTTGAGGCGGTCGGCCACGCCGCCGAAGCCGCCGAGCGTCTCCAAGCCCTGCACGATGCGCGTCTGGACGACGTTGCGTGCGCGAGAGAGTTGATCGGCGGTCACGCCCTCTTTGCGCACGGCGTCGAGTTCTTCGTTGATGGCGCGTTCGAGGTCTTCGGGTTTGACGCCGGGCTTCGCCGTCGCCGTAATCTGAAAGACCGAGCCGAGGATGAGCGAGTTCTGGCTGACGCTGACATCCTGCGCGATCTGCCGTTCATAGACGAGCCGTTTGTAGAGGCGGCTCGATTTGCCGCCGCCGAGGATCATCGCCAGCAGATCGGCTTCGGCGTCGCCAGGCTTGTAGATCGGATCGGTGATCCAGGCCATGTAGATGCGCGGGAGTTCGACCTGATCCGTGACGACGACGCGCCGCTCGGAAGTGATGGGCGGCGTGGTCACGTTGATCTTCGGCACGGGCGGTCCGGCGGGGATGGAACCGAAATACTTTTCGACCAGCGTTTTCGTCTGCGCCTTGTCTATGTTGCCGACGATGGCGAGGCTCGCGTTGTTGGGCGCGTAGTAGGTCTTGAAAAACTCGCGCACGTCCTTGAGTCGCGCCGATTCGATGTCGGCGTGCGAGCCGATGACCCATGCGTAATAAGGATGCGACTTCGGGAAGAGGTTTTGATAGACCGCTTCTTCGACGAGGCCGTAGGGGGAGTTTTCGCCCTGACGGCGTTCGTTGCGCACCACGTCGCGCTGGTTGGCGAGGCGTGCGGCGTCGAGCGTGTCGAGCAGAAATCCCATGCGGTCGCTCTCCAGCCAGAGCGCGAGTTCGAGTTGGTTGGAGGGGAGCGTCTCGAAATAGTTGGTGCGGTCGAAGTCGGTCGTGCCGTTGATGTCGTTTGCGCCCGCGCCTTCGAGCAATTTGAAGTGGGCGTCGTCGCCGACGTGCTTCGAGCCTTGAAACATCATGTGCTCGAAGAGGTGTGCGAAACCTGTGAGGCCGGGACGCTCGTTGGCAGGTCCCACGTGATACCACAAATTGGTGGCGACGAGCGGCAGGCGATCATCTTTGAGCAGGATCACTTCGAGGCCGTTCTTCAGTTTATACTTCTCGAAATCGAGGCGCGGGGCGACCATCGGAGCGGCGGCGCCCGTCGCCGTGCGATTGGTGGTTTGCGCGAGCGCGGCGATTGAATTGCCGGAGGCGAGCGCGAAGACGACAAACGCGAGGCAAAAGTTTCTGATGCGAATCATAAAGCGTTACTCCCTGACGCGGGCTTCGATTGCAGCCCGCGCCGCTCAAGCGTAGTTGGAATTCGTGTTGCCGCGCTCTGGCAGAAGAAGCGCGGAAGAGTCTGCTGGTTGTAGAGCCTGCGGCGCGGTTGGACGCGGAAGACCGGCTTCTCGCGAGGCCACGCGCCGGAATGATGCTAAACTTTTATTGAGTCGAATCGAATTTGGAGGCGGGCGTCCGCGTGCGCTGAAACGCCCCTGCCGTTCGTCCTGACAAACCCTTGTTTCATTCGGAATCAATCCGCTTGTACCGCAAAGATGGCAGCTAGTCAAATGCCCGTTAAGAATCGCGTCGCGCGATTGATCTGCCTCGTGCTGTGCGCCTTCGCGCCGGGCGCGGAGGTGGCGTCGGCGCGCGTCGCGCCGGAACGCCTGAGCATCGCCGTGCTCGATCTCGGCGAGACGGAGACGGGACGACGCGTGGCTGACGAACTCTCCGCCGCACTCGCCAAAACGTCGAACCTCGATCCGGTCAATCGCGCACAGGCTCGCGCCGCCGCACGCGGCACGGGCTACACGGGTTCGCTCAACCTGACGCTCACGGAGGCGCGCGATCTCGGCGACGCCATCGGCTGCGATTTTTACTTCACGGGCGAGGCGCAAACCCTGCGTCGCACGTCGTCCGCGCGCGCGGACTATTTCGAGTCCTACGCCGCGCTCTTTCTCGTCAGCGCGACGACGGGGCGGCTCCTCCTGTGGGAACACTTCAACGCGGAATCGGCCACGCACGCCGAAGCCGAAAAGAGCCTGCTGGCCGAACTGCGCGCACGCGCCGCGCGCTACGGCGAGACGATCCACGCGGCGCGAGAGTCTGAAAGACGCGAGCGACAACTTGCGCGCGAACGTGCGGAAGCCGCCGCGTTTGAAGATGTGCCGGACGAGGGCAGCCCCGCCGCCCTGAACTTTCGCGCGCCGCAACCCTACAGGAGCCTGCGCCCGTCCTATCCTGAGACGGCGGCGCGCGTGGCGGCGGAAGCCACCGTGGATGCGCTCGTCAAGGTTGACGCGGAGGGCGAAGTCAAAGATATTGAGATCGTGCGCTGGGCTGGTTACGGTCTGAACGAAGCCGTGATCGCGACGGTGCGCCAACTACACTTTCGCCCGGCCACGCGCGACGGGCGAGCCATTCCCATACGCGTGCTGCTGCGTTACAACTTCCGGCGACCGGTGGAAGAGAACAAGGGTAAAAGGTAAAAGGGAAGGGAAAAGACTATGCGACAGTTTCCATCTCGCGCTCTACGCGCTCCCGGCTATCGTGCGCTTCCCTGCGTGCTGTTCCTTCTCCTTCTCCTTTCCTCTTTCCCCTTTTCTTCTTCTTCTTCCGCACGCGAGCGCGTGACGACGGCGACGCGCGAGGGACGCCTCATCGTCTTCGACGAGACGTGGCGGATGATCCGCGAGCGTTATTACGACCCGGCTCTGCACGGCGTTGACTGGGATGAGTTGCGCGCACGCCTGCGCCCGCTCGCCGCAGAGGCACGCGGGGAGACGGAGTTCTATACGGTGCTGCGCCGCCTGACGAGCCGCCTGCGCGATGCACACACGCGCGTCTTTGCCCCCGACGAACGCTTCGATTGGCAACGCCCGACCTACATCAGCGTCGGCGTCTCCCTGCGCGAGATCGCGGGTGAGATCGTTGTCACGGGAGTCGAACGCGAGAGCGAGGCCGAGCAGGGCGGCGTGCGCGCGGGCGACGAGTTGTTGGAGATAGAGGGCGAAGCGGTCGAGTCCGTCTTCGCGCGCAGTCTGGCGGAAGAGGTCGGGGCATCGACCGACGTGACGGCGAGGCAACATGCCGCCGCGCGCCTGTTAAGAGGTGCGCGCGACACGTTTGTCACAGCCCTCTTCGAGACGAACAACGGGCGCGCGACAAAGAAGATTCGCCTGCGTCGCGTGCTCAGAAACCGCCCGCCAGCGTTGCGCGTGCAAAAGGCGGAGAGTTTTCCGGTCGTCAATTTCAACATCTTCGTGCCGGAGATCGCCAGCGAGTTGATGCGCGCGTTCCGTCGCGGCGAACTGCGCACGGCGCGCGGACTCATCATCGACCTGCGCGATAACGGCGGCGGTCAGGCTGAGACGATGACCGACATCGCCTCCGCTTTTCTCCCGCAGGGGACGAGCCTCGGCGCGTTCACAGACCGCGAAGGGCGCATCGCGTCCACGCCGCAGACGCGCGCCGCGATGCTCTTTGCCGCAGACGCCGTGGCGGAGTTTCGCGGCGCGGTCGTCGTCCTGACCAGCACGCGCACGGCGTCTGCGGCGGAAATTCTCGCTGCCGCTTTGCAGGAGTCGAAGCGCGCGAAGATCATCGGCGAGAGGACGTGCGGCTGCGTGCTCGCCATCCGCCGACGCCACACTTTGCCCGACGGCGGCCTGCTCGACATCAGCGAGATGGACTTCCGCACCGCCCGCCGCACGCGGCTCGAAGGCACAGGCATCACGCCCGACGAATTCGTCAGCCCCACCCGCCGCGACCTGCGCGAAGGGCGCGACCCCGCGCTCGAACGCGCCAGCAAACTTTTGCGCGAAGCGATGCGCGGCGAAACAAGCGTCGGCCAGCGATAGACACAGCGGCGATAGACAGAGCCGCGATAGACGAGGCGACGATAGACGAGGCGACGACAGGCAGTGCGGCGACAGGGAGTGCGGCGATAGATAGTGCGACGAGAGCTAGGCCGCAGCGTTCCTGTCCGGGCGTTGGCGTTTGTCGCCTTCGCCTGCGTCCAGAGCTTTTTACCTCTGCGTCGCCGCAATCTTTTAGCTTTTCGTCCCGCGCCGTTTGCGCCCGTTTCTTTTTCGCTTCCCCTTTTCCGCTTCCCCTTTTAATATCCGTCCATGCTCTATTTATCACAGGTGCTTCGTCGCCCCGTGCGCGACGTGGAAGGCCGCCCTGTGGCCTCGATCAAGGATGTCATCGTGCATCTGGGCGAAGATCATCCGCCCGTCACCGGACTCGTGGCGCGCCACGCACGGCGTCTGATCTACCTGCCGCGCACGCGCATCGCCAGATTCGGCGAAGCGGGCGCGCAACTCAACTTCGACCTGTTAGATCTCCGCGACTTCAAACGACGCGACGGCGAAGTGCTGCTCGCGCGCGACGTGCTCGACAAGCAGTTGATCGACGTGGACGGCAAACGCGTCGTGCGCGTCAACGACGTGCAGTTGATCGAAGTGGCGGGCGAGTGGCGCGTGACGGGCGCGGACGTGAGCTTGCAGGGACTCTGGCGCAGGCTCGCTCCCGCTGGCTTCTTCGGCAGCCGTCGCCCCGTCGAAGTGATCGATTGGGCGGACGTGGGTTACCTGGCGACCGATACGACGGAGGTGCGCCTGAAGTCTTCGCGCGATAAGTTGTCGCGCCTGCACCCGGTGGAGATCGCGCGGCTCGCCGAGGCTCTCTCTTACCGGCAGGGCGCGGAGATCGTCGCCGCGCTCGACGACGAAACCGCCGCCGAGACTCTGGAAGAGATGCACGACGAAAATCAGGTGCGCATCATCGGCGACATGGACAAGGAACGCGCCGCAGACATCCTCGAATGGATGTCGCCCGACGAAGCGGCGGACGTGCTCGGCGACCTGCCCGAAGCCACCGCCGAAGATTTACTGAGCCGCATGGAGGACGAGGAGAAGACGGACGTGGCCGAACTTCTCCACTACGAAGACGACACGGCGGGCGGCCTGATGACGAGCGAATTCATCACGCTCCCGCAGGGCTTGACGGTCGGCGAAGCCATCGCACGCCTGCGCGAGATGGCCGAAACCCCGAACATGATCTATTACCTCTACGTCGTCGAAAGCGAAGGCTCCTGGAAACTGTCCGGCGTGATCGCCCTGCGCAGCCTCATCCTCGCAGACCCCGCCGCGCCGCTCGAACACGTCATGCGCGACGAGTTCCAGCACGCGCACCCCGACGATTCCGCGAAAGAAGTGGCGCACAAGATCGCCGAATACAACCTGCTCGCGCTGCCCGTCGTTGACGACTTGGGAGAGATTGCCGGGATCGTTACGGTTGACGACGCGATGGAGTTGTTGCTGCCGAAAGGCTGGCGACAACGCCTGCCAAGAATTTTCTGAAATTTAACTTCGGCCTTTGTCCGTAGCGGGTGTGGTTATGACGAGAACGGAATGGCTCATCTGGGTATTGCGTTACGGTGATCCTAAATATCGCTACAAGGGCATCAGGGAAGCCATCAAGTTTGAATTGTATAGTCTGTGGTGGCGTGTGAAAGGTGAAAAACTGACGCACTGGTTGAATGAGAAGCCGAAACCTGCCGGAAAGTATATCCTGACGAAGTCGCTGCCGCGCATCGGTTTCAAGATTTTCGGTCAGACGTTTTGCTTTAGTGAAGAAATGCCGGTCGAATATGTTCCATACACGCCGGAACTTGCCCGTAAGTTGCAAGCGCAGAGAGGCAAGCCTGTGAAGGTTGTAGAGATCAACTATGTGCTCGGCGGTCGCGCCGATGGATTTTAATGCAGATGCCTGACGGAGAACCTCCAAGTGGCCGTGTCGCGTGCAGATGTGCGGGAGATGAGTCGTCGCCTGTGGCGGCGCGGCACTCTGCGCGTGCGGCGCACGATGGAGCGGCGGACCGGGTTCATCGCGTACCTCGCAGTCATCGGGCCGGGGATGGTCGCGGCGAACGCGGGCAACGACGCGGGCGGCATCGCCACTTATTCGACCGCCGGGGCGGAGTTCGGCTACACGCTGCTCTGGACGTTCGTGCCCATCCTCGTCAGCCTCGGACTCGTGCAGGAGATGTGCGCGCGCATGGGCGTGGTGACGGGCAAGGGCTTGGCCGACTTGATCCGCGAGCGTTTCGGCGTGCGCTTAACGATGGTCTTCATGGCCGCGCTGCTCGTGGCGAACGCGGGCGTCACCGTCTCGGAGTTTGTCGGCATCGCGGCGGCGACGGAGTTGTTCGGCGTGCCGCGCCAAATCTCCGTGCCGCTCGCCGCGTTCTCCGTCTGGTGGCTCGTCGTGAAGGGTTCGTATCGCAGGGTCGAGCGCGTCTTTCTCGTCATGTCGCTCGTCTTTTTGGGCTACATCGTCTCGGCGTTTATGGCGCGCCCGGACTGGGGCGAAGTGGCGCGGCAGATGGCGCACCCCGCCTTCCATTACGATAGCCATTACCTGTTCACGCTCGTCGCTCTGATCGGCACGACGATCTCGCCCTACATGCAGGTCTTCGTGCAGTCGTCCGTGGTCGAGAAGGGCGTGCGCAAAGAAGACTACAAACTCGTGCGCGCGGACGTGTGGGTCGGGACGATCTTCTCCATGTCCATCGCCTTCTTCATCGTCATCTCGACGGCGGCGACGCTCAACGCGAGCGGCTTTACGGGCGGCATCGAGACGGCAGCCGACGCCGCGACCGCGCTCGTCCCGCTCGCAGGGCAATACGCCGGACTCCTCTTCGCCATCGGACTCTTCGGCGCGTCAATGCTCGCCGCGGGCGTGTTGCCGCTCGCCACGGCCTATTCGATCAGCGAAGCGTTGGGGTTCGAGAAAGGCGTCTCGCGCAGTTTTCGCGAAGCGCCGATCTTCATAGGCATCTTCACCTTCCTGATCGTAGTCGGCGCGCTCATCGCGATCCTTCCGGGGTTGCCGCTGATGCGCGTGCTCGTCGTCACACAGTTTATCAACGGCCTGCTGCTGCCGATCATGCTCATCGCGGTGTTGCGCCTGGCGGGCGACCGCACCTTGATGGGTGATAACGTGAACGGGGCGGTCTATAATGTGCTGGCGTGGTTGATGGTGCTCGTCGTCTCCGGCCTGTCGCTCCTGCTGGTCGGGAAAACCCTGTTCGGCGGCGCACCCTGAACAGTCGCCCGTAGCAGTCCGGGTTATAGTCAAGAGCCTTTCGCCTGATCCTTCAATTCGCGCTTTCCCGGCGACTAACGTGTAACGCTTCAAGATGAGTAGCTCCCGCTTAAAAAAACAACTTCTCTGGCCGCTACTGGCAACCGCACTCTGCGCCCTGTTGCTATTTCTAGCCGTCCCGGCCTTCGCGCCGCCTGCGCTGAGCGATGAAGGATTGCGCGCGCTCTCCGAGTCGCAGCGCGCCGAACACAGCCGCGCGGCCACCGTCTATTACTGGATGAGCACGCTGGCGAAGATCGCTCTGCTGCTGAGCCTGATGTTCGTGGCCGTGCGTCTCATTAACGCATTCCTATTCGATCTCGTCTTTCGCCTGCGCAAAGGCAGGGAAGCGCCGAGCCTCATCCGCGACCTCTTCTCCATCGTCGCCTATGTGCTCATCGTCGCCTTCATCCTCAAACACTACTTCGCACTCTCGCTCGGCGCGCTGCTCTCCGGCTCGGCCTTGCTCGGCGTCATCCTCGGCCTCGCCTTGCAGGACACGCTCGGCAACCTCTTCTCCGGCATCTCGCTCCACGCAGATAAGCCCTTCGAGGTGGGCGATTTCATCACGGTCGGAAAATATGCGGGCGTCATCGAAAGCGTGACGTGGCGCGCGGCGAAGATCAGAACGCTCAATAACAACGTCGTGCTCCTCAGCAACAGCCAGATCGCGAAAGAGGCCATTGAGGTCTACCCGCGCGACAATCCGAATGCGCGCCTCGTCTTCTTCAACGCGCTCTACTCACACTCGCCCGTCAAAGTGATAGAGGTCGTCAGGAACGCCATACGCGAGACGGAAAACGTGCGCCGCAGTCCCGCCCCCGTCATACGCATACGCAATCTGGGCGACTTCGCTGTGGACTACGAGATCAAGTATTGGGCGGAAGACTACGTGCTGCAAAACGACACCGACGCGCTCATCCGCCAGCGCATCTGGTATGCCTTCAAACGCGCCGGGCTGAGCTTCGCCTACCCGACGCAGACGCTCTACATCGAGCGTCCGACGCCCGCCGCGAGCCGGGCGGCAGACGAAGAGACGCTCACAGGGCGTCTCTCCGCCACGGGCATCTTCGCCCCGCTCAACCCGGACGAGCTTTCGCAACTCGCCTGCGCCTCCCGCAGCCACACCTACGCGCCCGGCGAAACCATCATCCGCGCGGGCGACCGTGGCGATTCGATGTTCGTCGTGCATCACGGCCATGTCGCCGTGCAGGTTACGGATAACGGCCAGCCGCGCACCGTCGCCACGCTCGGCGAGGGAGATTTCTTCGGCGAGATGGCTCTGCTCACGGGCGAACCGCGCTCGGCGCACGTCGTCGCCGCCGAAGAGACGGAGGTGCTCGAAATCGGCCACGAAGCCATGAAGCACCTCTTCGACACCAACCCGCGCCTGGCCGAATCGCTCGGAGAAACCATCGCGCATCGCCGCGCAGGGCTGGCCGCGTCAGCCGCAAACGAAGGCGTGGCAGAGGTTTCGGCAGGCGTCATCTCTTCCATTAAACGCTTCTTCAGATTGGATTAAGCGGATTTTCGCGCCCCTCTTCCCGCCGCCGTATCCGGCATGCGAAAAAACTCGAAAATTTTTCTCGACGGTACTTGACAAGAAGAGACTCAGATATTATTATTCTCGCACGCTCAAAGGTCGGGGTCGCCAGTTGAAGGTTTTAAATCCGGCGGGAGCCTCGCGGGAGCGTCCAGCAAATAACGTTTTTGTTGAGGAGGAAATTACGTCATGTCTATCACCCGTTACGATCCGTTCCGCGATTTGCGGATGCTGCAAGACGAAGTTAATCGCCTGTTCTCCAGCAACTTGTCCCGCTCCTTCAGCGACGAGGGAATCGCACGCGGCGCGTGGGCGCCGACCGTGGACATCTACGAGAACAAAGACCACATCGTGCTCGAAGCAGAACTTCCGGGCATGAACCGTGAAGACTTTGAACTCTCAATCGAGAACAACGTGCTCACGCTTCGCGGCGAGCGTCGCTTCGAGAAGAAGGACGAATCGGACAATTATCATCGCGTCGAACGCTCTTACGGTTCGTTTACGCGCTCGTTCACGCTGCCGCAGACCGTCTCGCCGGAGAACGTGACCGCCGAGTACAAAAACGGCGTGCTCCGGGTCGTGCTGCAAAAGCGTGAAGAGGTGAAAGCGCGTCGCATCGAGATTGCGGGCGAGGGCGCGGGCGGCAACGCGCAGCCGAAGACCATCGAAGCGAAGGCCGATGAGCCGGGCGCTTCGGAGGGCAAAGGCAAGACTGCGACAGCAGGCGGCAGGTAATCGGTTTAACAATTCGGTAACAGCCAGGCGCGCGGAACGATGAGCGGTGAACTCATTCATCGTTCCGCGCTTCGCACCTTATAGACGATTCAGGATTTCAGGAATATGCGTTTAGAACGTTTTACTCTGCGCGGGCAAGAGGCCATCCAGACGGCCATCGAACAGGCCGAGCGCAACCAAAATCAACAGGTCGAGCCGGAACACCTGCTCGTCGCCATGCTCGAACAGCCGGAAGGTATCGTGCGCCCGCTGCTCGGCAAACTCGGCGCGAACTTGCAGGTGGTTCTAAACGATGCAAACGCCGCTATCGGTCGGCTGCCGAAAGTGCAGGGCGGGCAGCAGTATTTCAGCCCGCGCCTGACGCAGATTTTCACCGCCGCGCAGAAGCAGGCCGAAACGATGCAGGACGAGTACATCTCGACCGAGCACCTGTTGCTGGCAATCGTGAACGAAAAGGACGGCGCGGCGGGTCGCATCCTGCGCCAGCACGGCGTCAACCGCGACGACCTGACGAAAGTTGTCAGCGAGATGCGCGGCGATTCGCGCATCACAGACCAGAACGCAGAGTCGAACTATCAGGCTCTCTCGAAGTACGCGAAAGACCTGACAGACCTCGCGCGGCAGGGCAAACTCGATCCCGTCATCGGGCGCGACGACGAAATCCGCCGCACGATTCAGGTTCTCTCGCGACGCACGAAAAATAATCCCGTGCTCATCGGCGAACCGGGCGTCGGCAAGACGGCCATCGTCGAGGGACTCGCGCAGCGGATCATCTCCGGCGACGTGCCGGAGACTTTGCGCAACAAGCGTCTCGTCGCGCTCGACCTCGGCTCGATGCTCGCGGGCGCGAAGTATCGCGGCGAGTTTGAAGATCGCCTGAAGGCTGTCTTGAAGGAGATCGAGAATGCGAAGGGGCAGATCGTCCTTTTCATAGACGAACTGCACACGCTGGTCGGCGCAGGCGCGGCTGAAGGCGCGATTGACGCGTCGAACATGTTGAAGCCCGCGCTCGCACGCGGCGAGTTGCGCTGCGTCGGCGCGACGACTTTGAACGAGTACAAGAAGCACATCGAAAAAGATGCCGCGCTCGAACGCCGCTTCCAGCAGGTTTACGTGGGCGAGCCGACCGTGGAAGACACGATTGCGATCCTGCGCGGTTTGAAGGAACGCTACGAAGTGCATCACGGCGTACGCATCAAGGACTCGGCCATCGTCGCGGCGGCCACGCTCTCCAACCGTTACATCACGGATCGTTTCCTGCCCGACAAAGCGATTGACTTGATTGACGAAGCAGCCTCGCGCCTTCGCATCGAGATCGATTCGTTGCCCGTCGAGATCGACGAGTTGGAGCGCGAGACGACCGGGCTTGAGATCGAGAAGCAGGCTTTGCAGCGCGAGACGGACGAGCGTTCGCAGGCGCGCCTGCGTGAGATCGAGGTCAAGATCGCGGACGTGCGCGAACGCGCTTCGGGCATGAAGGCGCAGTGGCGTTCGGAGAAGGACATCATCGAGCGCATCCGCAAGGCCAAAGAGGAACTCGAACAGATCAAGGTGCAGGCCGAGCAGTACGAGCGCGCGGGCGACTACGGCAAGGTCGCCGAACTGCGCTACGGCACGGCGGTCGAACTGCAAAAGGAACTCGACGCGGATCACGCGAAGCTCGCGGAGATACAGACGGCGGGCGTCTATCTCAAGGAAGAGGTTGACGAAGAGGACATCGCTCTGGTCGTCGCCAAATGGACGGGCGTTCCCGTCGCCAAGATGCTCGAAGGCGAGATGCAGAAACTCGTCACGATGGAAGAACGCCTGCGCCTCAGAGTCATCGGGCAGGACGAGGCTCTAACGGCGGTCGCCAACGCCGTGCGGCGTGCGCGTGCGGGCTTGCAAGACCCGAACCGTCCCGTCGGCTCGTTCATCTTCCTGGGTCCGACGGGCGTGGGGAAGACCGAGACGGCGCGTGCGCTCGCGGAGTTTCTCTTCGACGACGAACGCGCGATGATCCGGCTCGATATGTCCGAGTACATGGAGAAGCACGCCGTGGCGCGCATGATCGGCGCGCCGCCCGGCTACGTCGGCTACGAAGAGGGCGGGCAGTTGACCGAGGCCGTCCGGCGCAGGCCGTACAGCGTCGTCCTCTTCGACGAGATCGAGAAGGCGCACCCGGACGTGTTCAACGTGCTGTTGCAAATTTTGGACGACGGGCGTTTGACCGACTCGAAGGGGCGCACGGTTGATTTCAAGAACACGGTCTTGATCATGACCTCGAACCTCGGCTCACGCGAGATTCAGGCGGCGGGCGACGACGAGAAACTCGTGCGCGAAGCAGTGCTGGAGGAACTGCGCGGCCACTTCAAACCGGAGTTTCTCAACCGTATAGACGACGTGGTGATCTTCCACCAACTCTCGCGCGCAGAGATCGTGCAGATCATCGAAGTGCAACTCGAACGCCTGCGCCACATGCTGCAAGAGCGCGACATCACGCTCGCGCTCGATGATTCGGCGCGCGAACTGCTCGCACGCGAGGGCTACGATCCGATGTA
>DASWNS010000506.1:0-6699 GCA_036399115.1 Pyrinomonadaceae bacterium
CATCGGTTCATTGATTCAATGAAGAAATGAATCAATGAATCAATTCCTTAAAAAGTTACGGCCGGCATGTGCGCGCACGCCGGCCGTAACGTGAGCAGGCCATATGGTAAGGGGAAAGGAGAACACCCCTTTACCCCATGCCTGCAAGCTCATGGTTGTGTCTAGTTTATAAACCCGTTCGTGAGTCGCTTACTTCGTTTCGGAGAGCGCGGCGATGTAGCAGCCGTGCGCCGTCGCGGTGAGCGGGTCTTTCGCCATGCGCACGTCGGCGACCTCGATGGGGAACTCGCCGCCCGCGCGCAGCATCCCCTCGAACTTCTGTAGGAAGCCCGCCGGTTTCGCCGTGCCGCCCGCGAGAACGATAGACATCGGGCGGTCAATCTTCGGCAGTTGGCTCGACGCACGAAACTCGGCGCGCAGACGGTCGATCAAACTCTGCATCACGTCTTCGTAGTAGATGTGCAGCGCGCGGCTCAGTTCGTCTTTGGGCTGGCGCGAGAGGTCGAGGTTCTCTTCCTTCTCCAGACGCACTTTGGTCAGGTTGCCTTCGCCCAAAACTTCCGTCACGTTGCGGTCGATGTAGTCGCCGCCCTTCGGGATGCTGAACGTGATCATCGGCATGGACATGAACGAGACGGAGACGTTGCACATCCCGCCGCCGAAACTGATGCCGATGCCCGTGAAATTTTCTTCCTGCAACTCGGAGAAGACGACTGCCTGACCTTCGTTGATCGAGCGCGCGTTGTAGCCGAGCGTTTGCAGGAAACTGCGCAGCACCGCTTCGTGATAGACGAGTTTACCGTTGACGCCTTCGCCCTTGCCCGGCACGCTGAAATAGAGCATCTCTTTGCCCCGCCCGCGCGGCACGATGCGCTGGATGATGAGTTGCATGATGTGCTGGCTCATCTCTTCCTGCGCGTTCAAGAGGCCGTCGCGCATCGGGCGGCGCGCATCCACGTTCAGGAAGCTGGCGAAGAAATTCGAGTCGTTGCCATAGACGTAGAGGTTCTTGCAGTTGCGCTCGTAGACCATGTTCTTGTGCTTGAGCACGTTCTCGGCCATCTCCGAACTCGGAACGGCGACGAAGGCGTTCAGTTGCGAGCGCGAATCCTTCGCGGAGGAACTATCGGCCATCACGATGCGGCTCGTGCCGATGTCCAGCCCGATTGCGCCCGTCTTGGCGTTGACGGATTCGTTCTTGTTAAGTTCAGGCTTATTCGACGTAACTTGATTCTTCTCTTCCAACATTTCCGTTTCTCCTTTTGGTGATCGGGACGCGAAAGAACGTCCTTTGTGGTTTCCGTTGTGAACGAGTCACAAGCAGTCGGGCGCAGATTTAAAACAGAGCGTGTGTGATTGAGTGACCCTGTGGTCGTTTAAGTTTGCCGCGCGTTCGGGCGCGACGCGTTTGGCGTGGTGGCCGGGGTGTCCGTCTGACGGCTGGCCTCTGCCTCCGTCGGCGGGTGCGTGGTGCGGAGCCTCAAGGTGAGGTTCATCTCCGCCTGATAGCGTTCGCGCATCTGGCGACGCATCTCTTCGGGCGTCTTGTTCAAGCCTTCGGCGCGGCGTCTGAACTCTTCTTCGGCGAGCTTCACGCCAGCCCAGACATCGCCGCCGAGCTTCTCCGTGATCTCTTCGTCGTAGGTGAAACCGAACTCGCTGACGCTCGCCGGAGCGACCTTGTACTTGTCAGATAAACCGAAGGCTTCGAAAGGGAAGTTGCGCGCCCAATCGTGGTGATAGCAGATCAGCATGTTCGAGGGATTGACGGAGACGAGGCCGTGCGTCACGCAGTCTGCATCGTCGATGTTGTAGCGGCTGCGCAAGACCTGCGTGAGCAAACGACCCGCGACGAGTTGCGCTTCGGTCAACTGTTCGTCGAGCGACTCGGATTTGCTGTTCGTCTCAAAACAGACGCCGAGAAAACTTTCGTTGAGGCCGACATAGACGCCTTCCGCATCCGACCAGACGGAGTTGCCTGCGTGATGCGCCGCGTCCGTGTCGCGCACGACGCGATAAACCTGCCCGAAGCGGTCTATGAGATAGTTGTAGGATTTGTTCTTCCTGACGTATTCGAGCAGTCCGCGCGTGCGCACTTCGATGGAGGCGTTGTTGTCGGACGTAAACGGCAGCATGTCGCTCTCGGAAGTGTGATAGACGATGCCGACGGGCGCGCGGCGGACTTCGCCTACGCTGCTGCCGGCATTCGCCTTGACGAGTGCGCCCTGACCGTGTGGCAGAACGTAATAGCCGCGCGTGTGGTTCTCCGTCTCGTAGTCGGTCTGGATACGCGCGCCGTTGCTGTAGCGTTCGTAAGTCTCCCGTTGCTCGACCAGCCAAACTTTCTCCGGACGGTAATCCGGCAGATGTTTGACGCTCGACCCGGCGACGACCGCATTTTGGTCGCTCGGCGCAACGTTGGCGAGCTTGCGTTCAACCTGACGCCGCGAGGCGAGGAAAGAGGTCGCGTGGCGCGCAGACCAGACGGCGGTATAGCCGACGCCGAGGATTGCGACGACACACGTTGCGACCGCCGCGCCGTAGAGCAGGCGGCGCATCTCGTAGCAACGAAAAAGCAGCCGCGTGGTGAAACTGGCTTTGCTGTGCCGCAAGAGTTGGCGTCGCTCAGACGAAGCGGACGGCAACAGATCTTTCAACTCGCGGCAGATGTGGCGATGAAGCCAGAGGTCTAAGAGACGATCATAAAAACCCTTGTTTTTGATCCGGTCATAGAGGCCGAACTTTTTGAGAAAGCTATGGCTTTCGAGGGCGTGGTCGAGCTTCTCTTTGCAGGCGAGTTGGTGTGCGATGGTGTTGTTGAGGAAACGCAGGCGTTGTTCAGGACGGTCGAAAAAACGGGCGTAACGCTCAACCGTCTTCGAATAGAAGAGCGTCGCTTCCGCTGTCGTCAATCCACTGACCGAAGATGTTTGGGGCTTAGTTTCGGCGAACATCGCTATAGTTTGCTCGTTGAAGCCGGCGCGGAAAATAGTTGCTCTCGAAAGTCGAGCGTCATTAACTACTCTTGAACGTCGGTCGTGATGTAACTCGACACGACGCCCTTTTCGCGTAGTTGCTTGCCGTATCGCTCCGCTTCGTCACGATTGACGAAACGCCCGCTCTGCACCCGATACCAGGTGCCGCGCTTCGGAATCTCCACCGCCACGCTGCGCGCCTCGTATCCGGCAGACTTCAAGTTAGCGACGCGTTCATCGGCCTGCGCCGCTTCGTTGTATGAACCGATCTGGATCGTCAACTTGCCCGCCTGCGCTTCGCTCGCCGCGTTTGTCGAAGACGAAGGGCTTGCCTTCTTCTCTTCAACCGCAGGTTTCTCTTCAGCCGCAGGCTTCACGATTGTTTCCGCGCCCTGCGCCGTCGCTTTGGAAGCCGTCGCCTCTGTGGCTTCGGTCGGGATAAAAGAGACGCCGGATTGAGTCGCAGGTTGTGCGGGTTGACTGTTGACCGGAGATTGAGTTGTCGAGTCAGGCACGACGACGCGTGAAGGCGACTGGTTGGTGGCGTGATTGTCGGTCGCAACGAGCATGCGCGCCGTGTCGCCTGTCTGCTCGCCCGGCTTGATCAGCCAGTTGCAGAGAACAATAAACGAGATGAAAGAAAGCCCCGCAAGCAACAGACACATCGGCGAGACGCGCATCAGACGCACGCCCAGACCATAAGCGTCCGAAGGCTGCCCGGCCTTGTTCACGCCCACAGATTTGACCGGCGGTTCAACAAAGCTGACCGCCTGCTCGACAACGGGCGTCTCCTGCGATTGTGTCCCCACGCTCTGCCACACAGGCTCTTTTGCAGTCTCCTGCGCCCATGCGGACTCAGACGTTTCCAACGTCTCTTCTATCGACACATCAGTTATCGACACATCCGTCGAGGACGCGAAAGAGTCGTCTGTCGGGGCAGGCGTGCTTTCAGTTTGTGAGGCGAAGTCGAGTTGTGATTCTTCTTGTGTCTCGACGGGCGATGCTGTCTCCGGCGCGATAGCGGGCACGTCGCTGCCGACTCTTTCGAGAGCCATCTCAACGTGGCTAGCCTGCGGCAGCAGGACTTGAATCTGACCATCGGCTGAAATGGCATCAAAGGTCGTGGCGCAACGGACGCAGGCAATGCGCATCTTCGCGCTGGCGGTCGCCACATCCACCTGTCCCTTCAACTCGCACTTCGGACAAACAATCCTCATAGACTCACTCCCAATTCAGCCATCTCAAATTTCGAGCAACGCCTGCGCCTTGCGCTTCCTGTCGGTCACCCCAAGTTTTATCGGAAATTTATCTGGCTCACGCTGCTGGCAACTCAAACTCGAAAGGGTCAAAGGTTCGCAGGCGGTTTGTAAGCAAAAATCTTGTTGACAAGAGCAACGGCGGCGTCCGTCGCATCGGGCGGGCGGTTTCTAAACGCGCGGAAAAGCCTTCAATCCGCACAAAAAGATTCTAAATCATCAACAATGTTAAAGCAAGTAAAAACTAAAATTGCACCTTTTGTCGTTAAGGTTGGTTAAATTATTGATATTTATGGGTTTGCGGGGCAGGCGGACTCCGCCGAAGGACAAGCTGCGCTATTTAATTTGTAGATTTTAGCTGTTCGAAGGGAGAAATTCGGTCTAAGTGACGACTGACCATGCCAGCTTGACCGTGCAGTTTGACCGGAGAGGGAGGGTTTTTACGGTTGGTGAGGGGGATTTTCTAGAGAAACGGGGGACTTTTATTGAGAGGGGAAGTTGGCATAAGGTTTGTACGCGAGTTGGCTGCCTTCCGTCTGGTAGGACAGGCGAGCGCGTTTCCAAATCCACTTTTAGTAGCACCCTCGATTTCCTGTCATCATGATCGCTGCAAACACACAGAATCTTGTCCGTCCACTCAAGTGGTTCGGCATCGCTTTGGGTGGCGGTGCTTTAATCATCTCGGCGCTCCGGCTCTCCGTGGGACAAATTGATGTCCCATTTTTGCTGTTGGCTCTCGTCGCGATCAACATCGGGACGCGCATCACGATCAAAATCCCACACGTACGCGGGCAGGTTTCACTCTCGGACACGTTCGTCTTTCTGTCGATGTTGCTCTTCGCAGGTGAAGCGACGGTGATTCTCGCCGCCGTCGCGGCACTGTGCGCGTCTCTACGCTTTAGCAAACAAAGCTCGACTCTCCTCTTCAACTCCGCCATCGCCGCCGCTTCCACCTTCCTCATCCTCTCACTCTTGCGTTACAAGTTCGGAGCCGTCAACGCTCTGCCTCACGGTCATTACTCCTCAACGCTCATCCTCGCCATCAGCCTCATCGCGCTCGTCCAATCTCTCATTCACTCCGGCATCGTCGCCTTGAGCGAGGGGGAAGTTAACTCTGCTACGCTCTGGCACAGGTGGGGGAAAGTTTTTGTCTGGACAAGCCTGACCTACTTCACCGTCGCGGCCTCGGCGGGCGTCATCGCCAAACTCGTCGGCATCGCGGGCTTCCTTCCTTCAATCGCCGCGACCACGCTCCTCGCCATCGGCCACTTCGTCTATGGCATCTATTTGAAAGACATCTACACGTCGGTCACGCAGGCGCGACGGATGGAGCGGCAAGTTGCGACCTTGCAGGAGAGCGAAGAACTCTTCCGCAGCGCGTTTGACTTCGCGGCCATCGGCATGGCGCTCGTCTCTACGAAGGGACGTTGGCTGCAAGTGAACCGCTCGCTCTGTGAAATCCTCGGCTACGCGGAGGAAGAACTGCTGGCGATCAACTTCCAGAAAGTCATGCACCCGGACGATCTGGGCACAGCCTTGAGCCAGATCAAGCAGTTGCTCAAAGGTAAAATTCCTTCCTACCAGATGGAGAAGCGTTACCTGCATAAGCAGGGGCATGCCGTCTGGGTATTGTGGAGCGTCTCACGCGTCCGCGAGTCGCACACGGGTCTGGTGCATCTCATCTTCCAGATTCAGGACATCACCGACCGCAAGCGCGCCGAGGAACGCTTGCTCCACGACGCCTTCCATGACGCGCTGACCGGGCTACCCAACCGCACGCTCTTCATCGATCACCTCAAACTCGCTATCGCGCGCATGCAGCGCAACCCCGAACAAATTTTCGCGGTGCTCTTTTTAGACCTCGACCGTTTCAAGATCATCAACGACTCACTCGGGCACATGATCGGCGATCAACTCCTCGTCGGCATCGCGCGCAGGTTGGAGACTTGCCTGCGTCCGGGCGATACGGTCGCGCGTGTGGGCGGCGACGAGTTCACGATTCTGTTGGAAGATATGCAGGACGAGACGGAAGCTATCTCGATCGCCGAGCGTATTCAAAAAGAGATTTCCGTGCCCTTCGCCCTGAGCGGGCGCGAAGTGTTTACCACCGTCAGCATCGGCATCGCGCCGAGTTCGATTGAATACACGCAGTCGGATGATATTCTGCGTGATGCGGACACGGCGATGTATCGCGCGAAGACGCTCGGCAAGGCGCGCCATGAAGTTTTCGATAAGGCGATGCACGCCGTGGCGATGAACCTCTTGCAGATGGAGACGGACTTGCGCCGCGCACTTGAACGTCAGGAGTTCTTCATTCAATATCAACCCATCGTCGCGCTCGACAATTTCAACTTGCGCGGCTTTGAAGCGCTCGTGCGCTGGCAGCACCCGGAGCGCGGCCTGATCTCGCCGATGGATTTTATTCCCGTCGCGGAGGACACGGGGCAGATTCTTCCCATCGGGCAGTG
>DASWNS010000507.1:0-7601 GCA_036399115.1 Pyrinomonadaceae bacterium
GCTATTTCCAAATTCCCCAGCAAGCCTTCGGCGAACGCATTTTCCACTTCACACAGGCGACCTTTGAACCGTATTTGCAGAGCGACTTCCGCGTCACAGTCGGACCCTACAAGGTTGTGAATCTGACGCTGGTGAAAGTCGAAGACCTCAGGCCGCGCCCGCGCAAAGGCATGGCACGCACCGAGGGCGAATGCTACACGCTCCTCTTCAAAGCCCCGGACAAATTATCCGACCTCCAGCAGACCTACGTGCTCCAGCACGAAGCCCTCGGAAAGTTTTCTCTGTTTTTGGTGGAAGCGGGCGAGAAAGAGAGTGACGTTTATTACCTCGCCACCATCAACCGCATGCGAATATCCGACACTCCTACGAAACTGTAGGCGCGAACCGCCGACGCCAACCTTCGTGTCGCACTCTTAAGCAGCCTGTGCGCGCGCATCTCCGACGCTCACGCGCGCCTGTTTCCGCAGGACGCCCGGCGTGTCTATAATAAATTTCCTGAACGGGATATTTTGAGGGAGGAGAGAAAGAGCTTGGAGCGTCCACTTGATGAAAGCGGTCAGGTCGTCTTGCGTGCAGTGCAACCGGAGGACGAAGATTTTCTGCTACAGGTCTATGCCGCTTCGCGCGCAGATGAGATGGCGCTCGTGGATTGGGACGAGGCGCAGAAAATGGCCTTTCTCCGCTCGCAATTTGCAGCGCAAGCCGCGCAGTATCACGCGCGCTTTCCCGATGCGGAGTACAGCATCATTCTCTACAAGGAACGTCCGGTGGGGAGGTTCTGGATCGGCAGGACGCCGGAGCAGATTCGCCTGCTCGACATCGCGATTTTGCCGGAGTTTCAGAATCGAGGCGTCGGCGCGGTCTTGTTGAAAAGTTTACTGGCCGAATCCGAAGCGACTGCGAAGCCCCTGCGGCACATGGTCTTTAAGATGAATACGGCGGCGCTGCGTTTCTACGAGCGGTTCGGCTTCTCGCCGATTGAAGACGTGGGCGCGTACATTCACATGGAACGGCGACCTGCCGGTGTCCGGCCTGCGCCCGCTACTGCACGCGATTGAAGACCGCCTCGTAATAAAAGCCTTCTCCGTCCTGCCGCAACGGAACGATGAACAACTCGAAACTCCCCAATGCTTCATGTTCGAACGCGTAGGTGCTTTGCGGAAGGAATTGGTTGAGAGAACCGCGAAAGAGCGCCGAGAATCGTTCCGTCTGCCCCGGCACATCGTCGTGCGTCTCTACTTTGACCAACTCCAACTCGACAAACGTTTCCGGCTCCACGCTGAGCCGGAACTTCGTGTTCAACTGCTCCGAGAGCGAAGCTACCGTCAGCTGCTCAAGCATCGTTTCTGTCCTTTATCATTGAATGGGGAAGGAAATTTGATGCTCGCTGCAGGACTCGAACCTGCGACCCCACGCGTGTGAAGCGTGTGCTCTACCAACTGAGCTAAGCGAGCACGAGAGAATGTCTGAAAGAGGCGGCATGCTAACAAAGCGAGCGGGGAAGCGTCAAGCGAGGTGCGCCTGCTGCTTCCCCGGAGTCGCGCGGCGGCGACGGGAAATTTCTCGCCGCCCCGAACAATAACTACTGCCAGTAACTACTACTATTGCCCGCCCATCGGCGGATCGTTCGGACCGGCGGGTTGCGTGCCGTTGACGTGGATGGTGCTCGCGTTGCCGTCAATGTAGTAGAACTCTTTGCCGGTGGCGGTCACGCCGTCGGGCTTTTGCGGGTCGGCGTTGACGGTGTACATCGGCGGCTGGTTGCCGGTCTTGGGCGTCGTCTTCAGGCGAAAAATATAGCCCTCGACGAGCGGTTCTTCGCCCGCGTAACGTTTATCCAACTGCCCGTCGGCGATCAATTGATCGAACGTTCCGTAAGAACTGCGATTGTGCGAGTTGTAATAAATTCGCTGCTCGACGGCGATGGCTTGCAGCGTGCGGATGGCCGCCGCCTGGTTGGCCGAGCGCACGCTCGACTGCCACGCCGGAATCCCGACGCCGACGAGAATCCCGATAATAGCGATCACGATCATCAACTCGATGAGCGAAAATCCGCGTTCATTCTTGCGACGTTTTAAATCTTTGTGCATTTTCACTTCCTCTAATATGGTGGGAATTTAACTCCGCCGTTCTTTACACGAAAGAGCCGGGCGCAAAGTTCCTTTATTCGCGCGCTCGCGGGGGCGAACCTCCTTCGACTCGACGGCGACGCCGATTTTACTACACCGCCGCGCGGCAAGTCACATGCATAGAGCGACTGGAGTTAGATGCAGGATGAGGGCGTTGAGAGGCTAGTGAAACGGAAGTCGAAAGTCGAAAAACGGGGCGAGCGAAACTCTTTAACCAACCTCTGACCTCTAACCTCCCGTCTCTCTTTCATGTAGAATGCTTGCACGCAGCCAACACACAGGGGAGTGATTGATGAGACGTTTACAGACGGCGCACGAGAGCGAGGACGGGGTGGACGCGACGGTGGCCGCCGCCGGGAGCGTCGCGCAGCTTCATGCGGCCATCGAGAGCGTCATCAAGGGCAAGAGCGAAGCCGTGCGGCTCACGCTCGTCGGGCTGCTGGCGGGCGGGCACCTGCTCGTCGAAGACGTGCCCGGCGTCGGCAAGACCACGCTCGCGCAGGCGCTCGCACGCGCGCTCGATTGCGAGTTCCAACGCATCCAGTTCACTTCCGACCTGCTGCCCTCCGACGTGATCGGCCTCTCGGTTTATAACGAGCGGGCGGGCGCGTTTGAGTTCAAACCGGGACCCATCTTCGCCAACGTCGTGCTGGCAGACGAGATCAACCGCACCACGCCGAAGACGCAATCCGCCCTGCTCGAAGCGATGGGCGAAGGCCACGTCACCGTCGAGGGCACAACGTATAAACTCCCTGCGCCCTTCATCGTCGTCGCCACGCAGAACCCGATTGAGCATCACGGCACCTACCCGCTGCCCGAATCGCAACTCGACCGCTTCATGCTGCGCCTGCGCATCGGCTACCCCGACGCCGAGATGGAAAAAGTTATCCTGCGTGACCGCGAGACGCGCGACCCGCTCGCGGAGATGCGCGCCGTGCTCTCTGCCGCCGACATCGCCGCCCTGCAACGCCACGTCTCCGGCGTCAAGATGGACGACGCGCTGGTGGATTACCTGATGCGCATCGTCTCGGCCACGCGCAACTCCGAGATGCTCGACCTCGGCGTCTCCCCGCGCGGCACGCTCGCGCTCTTTCGCGCCGCGCAGGCTCTCGCCCTCACGGAAGACCGCGCCTACTGTGTGCCCGACGACATCAAACGGCTCGTCCTGCCCGTCTTCGCGCACCGCCTCGTCGTCAACTCGCGTTTCTCGTCCTCCCTGCGCCGCAGCGAAGAGGCCGAGGCCGTGCTCCGCGAGATCATGAAGACGATCAGCGTGCCGCTCTGAGACTCAAACTCGCGAGGCGTTACCGTCATTGAATTCGATGCGACTTTCCGGGTTGAAACATTTGCGTGCGTGGCGCAACGCGATACTGGGGACGCTGCTCGTTGCGGGCGGAGTCGTCGTCGCGGCGGTTACGTCCTGGGCGCGACGCAGCGGCGATTGGGAGTTGGCGCGCATCGGTGCGATCACCTCGCTCGTGTTCGTCGCTTTGATCACGATCTTCGTCGTGCCGCCGCTGTTGCGTTCGGCGCGCAACGAAGTGGGACGACTCGATCCACCCTTTCAAGTGACGACGGGCGGCGTCATCTTCATCGGCATCTTCCTCTCGGTCGCCTTCGCCGCCTACAACACGGGCAACAATCTGCTCTTCCTGATCTTCTCGGTGCTGGCCTCGGCGCTCTTCGTCGCGTGGTCGGCGGCGCGCGCCTCCCTGCGCGATCTCGTCGTCTCGGCGCGTTTCCCGGACCATATCTTCGCGGGCGAACCCGCGCCCGTCATCGTCAGTCTACAGAACACGAAGCGTCTGCTGCCCTCCTTCTCGATCCTGATCGAATCGCGCAACCAGATTTTCGCGGAAGCTACGGAAGCGCGCGGCCAGCGCAGGAAGACGCTGCGACGACGCGGACGACGCGAGCGTCCGCGCTACCTGCGGCGCGCGCTCGCCTATTTCATCTACGTGCCGCACCGCGCGCGTGCAGAGCAGCGCGTCGAACAGTTGTTCCCGAAGCGCGGCCACGTGCTCGTCACAGGCTTCGAACTCTCCACGCGTTTCCCCTTCGGCTTCTTTCGCCTGCGCCGACGCCTGCGCTCGCGCAACGTCGAACTCGTCATCTACCCGAAACTCGAAGCCGCGAGCGACGAGTTGCACCTGCTGCCGATGAACGCCGGGCGCATGCTCTCGGCGCGGCGCGGCGCGGGGCACGACCTGCACAGCCTGCGCGACTATCAACCGCAGGACGACATGCGCCACATCGATTGGAAAGCGACGGCGCGTGCGAGTCGGCTCATCGTGCGCGAGTTCGCGTCGGAGGACGAGCGGCGGGTGCATCTCGTCTTCGACACGCGCGCGCATGAAACGAGCGCGTCCGTGGGCGACGCGGCGAGAAGAGATTTCGAGGCGCGTTTCGAACGGGGCGTGACGGTCGCGGCTTCGCTCGTCGCACACTTTCTCGAAGAGCGCGCCGAAGTCCGTCTCACGCTCGGCGAAGAAGCGGGGCACTACGGCGCGGGACGCGAACATCTCTACGCCTCCCTGCGCCGCCTCGCACTCATCCGCCCGCAGGAGACGAGGCAAGACGCGACGCACGACAACGGCCACGATCTCTGGTCGTCCATCGCCGCCACCTCCCACAACGCCGACTCTCACTACGTCATCCTGCTCACCACCGCCCCGCCCGGTTCCATCCCCGCCAACGTCTGGCGCATGTCGCACGTCATCTATCTCTGAAACCATGAACCAGAACTCAGAAGTCAGAAAACAGAATTCAGGAGTCAGAAGCATAAGACAGCGCATGTTTTCTTCTGACTTCTGTATTCTGACTCCTGAATTCTGTTTTCTAGTTCAGCGTTCCGCGTTCATCAATGCGTCCGCCGCCGCGTGGCCGCTGCGGATGCAGTCAGGGATGCCTGCGCCTCCGTAGGCGTTTCCGGCGAGTTGGAGAGTGGGGAAGCGTCGCAAGTGTTCGCGGATGCGCGCGACGCGTGCGAGGTGGCCGAGATGATATTGAGCCATCGAGCGCGGCCATTTTTCGACGTGCGCGAACAGGGGCGCGCGTTCGATTCCGAGAAGGGCGCGCAGGTCTGCGCAGACCGCTGCGATCATCTGTTCTTCGTCGAGCGCGTACATCTCCGGCTGGAGCGCGCCGCCGACGAAAGCGCGCAGCAACGCATGGCCTGCGGGCGCGCGCCCGGCAAACTTCACGCTGCTGAAGGTGCAGGCGATAACTCTGCGCCGTTCGATGTAGGGAACGACGAAGCCGAAGCCGTCGAGCGGGTGCGGAATGTCGGCGCGGCGGAAGGCGAGATTGACGGTGGCGGTCGAAGCATAAGGAATCGCCGCGAGTTCGGCGGCGAGGCTCGTGTCCACTGCGCCGAGCAGTTGCGCCGACGCGTAAGCGGGCAACGCGAGGCACACGCCGTCCGCCTCGATCAATTCACCCGCCGCGCTCAAGCCGCCAGCACGATTCGTTTCGCCCGCGCGGGTCGTTTCGTTTTCGCTCGCCGGTTCGTTAAGGCTCTTTGCCTCGGCGCGGCTCAATGTCTCCGTCCCGCGAGTTGTCCTGTTCGCGCTGAGGCGCAACTTCCAACTCCCTGCCTGCGCGTCGAACTCAATCGCTTCGACTCTCGCGCCGAGTCGCGTTGTGCCCTGCGGAAGCGCGGCAGCGAGGCGGTCGGGCAGCATTTGCATGCCGCCGTCGAAGGAGAGGAAGAGACTGTAGCGTGCGCCGCTCGTCGAGCGCGTCTCCGTGTCCGTCGTGCTGTTGCGGCGCGCTCGCCACATGGCGCGGATGACGCTGCGATGCCTGCGTTCCATTTCGAGAAAGCGCGGCATCGTCGCGCGCAGGCTCAATTTCTCCGGGTCTGCCGTGTAAATGCCGCCGACCATTGGTTGCGCCATGCGTTCCAGTGCTTCGCGCCCGAAACGCCGCCGCACAAATTCCGCGAGGCTTTCGTCGTCAACTTCCGGCGCGACGAGGGCGCGACGCGGCAGCAACAGTTCGAGCGCCATGCGCGCTTTGCCCGCCCAACTGAAAACGTCCGTCGTGACAAAAGGCCAGAAGCGCGAGGGCGCGAGCAGTTGAAAACCTTCGGGCACGGGACGCAGTCGTCCGCCGCGCACGATGAAGGAGCGACGATGCGCCGCGCCTGTCTCAAGTAGATGAGATTCGAGATCGAGTTGCTTGGAGAGTTCGAGGGCTTCGGGCTTTTCGGAGATGAAAGCGTCCGGACCGCCTTCGAGCAGAAAGCCTTCGCGTTCGTAGGTGCGAATCGTGCCGCCGAGTCGTGGCGAGGCTTCGAGCAGGAGCACTTCGAGCGGCGGGTCGTCTGAGCGCGCCTGTTGTGACAGCTTGTGCGCCGCCGCCAGCCCGCTGATGCCGCCGCCGACGATGACGATGCGACGGCGCGGCTTAGAGCTTGCTGCAAAACTACGACTCATCACTTAACCCTTTGCGCCTTCCGTTTTAACTCTGCGCCCTTGCGGGAAAATTATTCTCACGCAGAGGCGCAAAGACGCAAAGGGAGACAGGCAGTGGTTTTGTCGCGCACGCTTAGTTCGCCGGGGGGCGTTCATGCGCCGGGGCGGCGTGTTCGGAGTTAACGGGGTGGACTGCGCCGGGGCGTCCCGCTCCCGACAGGCAACAGTCTGCGGGGCAGACATCTTCCTTTGCGCCGCGCGCGCCGAGGGTGCGCCGCACGGGGTCGCTCGTCATGCGTTCGAGGATCAATTCACGGATCATCTTGATGAACGCGGGATGCGTGCCGACGGTGACCGCGCGGATCAGGTTGAGTTCGATCTCGTGTGCGACCTGCTGCGCCTCCGTGTCGAGGTCGTATAACACTTCCATGTGATCGGAGATGAAGCCGATGGGGGCGACGACCACATCGGTCGCGCCCGCGCGTCTCAACTCGCGCAGGTGATCGCAGATGTCCGGCTCAAGCCACGGCTGCATGGGCGAACCGCTCCGGCTTTGAAAGACGAGTTGCCAGCGCGCGTGACCCGCGCCCTGCGCAACGAGACGACAGGTTTCCAGCAGTTGCGCTTGATAGTCGCAGTTCGTCGCCATCGAGAGCGGGATGCTGTGCGCGGTGAAGGCGACGTGCGCGTTGCGCCGCCGCTCGTAAGGTATCCGCGCGAGCGCATGTTGCAGGTCGCGCATCACTACGAACTGTTCGGCGGCGTCTCGCCCATCAACGGTCAGAACCGCGCCCTCATCGCCGCCCTCGAACGAGAACTCCGCGAGAGCGATCTCAAACTTCCCGTCTACTGGGGCAACCGCAACTGGCATCCGCTCCTCGCCGACACCCTCCGCCAGATGAGACAGGACGGCAGACGCCGCGCGCTCGCCTTCGTCACCTCCGCTTACAGTTCCTATTCCGGCTGCCGACAGTATCGAGAAGAGATCGAGCGTGCGCGCGAGGCTGCGGGCGAGGGCGCGCCGCAGGTTGATAAGCTGCGCGTCTTCTACAAC
>DASWNS010000508.1:0-4998 GCA_036399115.1 Pyrinomonadaceae bacterium
CGCCATGCTCAACTATATCGAAGAGACGCCCGAACACGAGGGCATCATTCAAGCGATTCGCACGCACCTCCGCGATACGACGCGCTGCGCCACGACGACCGGCTATGGACCCCGCTTCCTGCATTCGACGGGACAGTTGCACAAAGGCGGCTCGGCGTCCGGCGTCTTCCTGCAACTCACCGCGCCGGACGTTAAAGATTTACCGATTCCGGGGCAGCCATACACTTTCAGCACCTTGAAAGAGGCGCAGGCGCTCGGCGATTTTCGCTCGCTCTCGACGCGCGGACGCCGCGCCATTCGCATCGATCTCGGCGCAGACGTGCCCGCCGGGCTGGAGCGTCTACAGACGTTGATCGGCGAAGCCCTTCCACGCTCCGGCGCGACGGGAGCCTGATAGAAAGGATGAGGGATGAGGGGATGTGGGATGAATCAGAGAAGCACACCTGCTCTTGACTCATTCTGATTCATCCCACATCCCACATCCCGCATCCCTTTAATATAGTGAGGAAATCTTATGTCAACACCTGAAGAGAGTAGTAAGACCGCGAAGATCGGCATGATCGGTCTGGGCGTGATGGGCGAGAATCTGGCGCGCAACATCGAGCGCAACGGTTATTCCATCGCGGTGTGGAATCGCGAGCCGAAGAAAGTTGACGAGTTTGTCGGGCGACTGGAAGGCCATCAAGTGATCGGCGCGCATACCCCGGAAGAATTTGTTAAATCGCTCGAACGCCCACGCAAAGCGATCCTGCTCGTCAAAGCGGGCGACCCCGTTGACTGGACCGTCAACCAGATCAAGCCGTTTCTGGAAGAGGGCGACATCGTCATTGATGGCGGCAACTCTTACTTCATGGACACCGAACGCCGCGAGCAGGAGTTGAAAGCCGAAGGCTTCAACTTCATCGGCTCCGGCGTCTCCGGCGGCGAGAAAGGCGCGCTGCTCGGCCCCTCGCTCATGCCCGGCGGCGACCGCGCAGCCTACGAGCAGATTCGCCCGATCTGGGAAGCGATTGCGGCGAAAGTGGATGATGGTCCCTGCGTCACTTACATCGGACCCGGCGGCGCGGGTCACTTCGTCAAGATGGTGCACAACGGCATCGAGTATGGCGACATGCAACTGATCGCCGAAGCCTACGACATGATGCGCAGCATCCTCGGCATGGAGGCCACGGAGATGGCCGACGTGTTCGACGAGTGGAACCGGGGCGACCTCGAATCTTTCCTCATCGAGTTCACCGCGCAAATTCTGCGCGTCAAAGACCCGGAGACGGGCAAGCCGCTCGTTGATCTCGTGCTCGACAAGGCCGGGCAGAAGGGGACGGGCAAGTGGACTTCCGACATCGCGCTCGACCTCGGCATCGTCACCCCGACGATTGATGCCGCCGTAGACACGCGCAATCTGTCTTCGCGCAAAGAGGAGCGCGTGGAAGCCAGCAAGCAGATCAAAGGACCAGAGCGCGCCGCGTTCACGGGCGATAAGCGCGAGATGATTCAGGCCATTCACGACGCGCTCTACGCCTCGAAGATCTGCTCCTACGCGCAGGGCATGAACCTCATCCGCGCCGGTTCCGAGACTTACAAGTGGGACATAGACCTCGGCGAGTGTGCACGCATCTGGAAAGGCGGCTGCATCATCCGCGCGCAGTTCCTCGGCAAGATCAAGCAAGCCTATCAACGGCGCGCAGACCTCCCGAACCTTCTGCTCGACCCTGACTTCAACGCGTTTGTCGAGCAGGCGCAGCCCAACTGGCGTCGCGCCGTGGCGACTGCGATTCAAACCGGCGTCGCCGTGCCCGGCATGTCAGCCAGCATCGGCTACTTCGACACCTATCGCACCGCCAATCTGCCTCTGAACTTAACGCAGGCGCAGCGCGACTTCTTCGGCTCGCACACCTACGAGCGCACAGACAAACCCGGCCAACCCGCCGTCCACACCGAATGGGAAGAGATGCTTAAGAAAGGATGACGGGAAAGGATGAGGAATGAGGGGTGAGGGATGAATCAGAAAACCGTTCACACGGTTAATTCATTCCTGTTCATCCCTCATCCCTCATCCCTCATCCCTTGATTTTTATGTCTGCCACACTACTCGAAAATCCTCTGCGCGCGGGCGTGCGCCTCGAACGGACGGCGGAGCCGTGCATCGTCGTCATCTTCGGCGCGACCGGCGATTTGACGAAGCGCAAACTCGTGCCCGCCCTCTATCGTCTCGTGCAGGAGCGACTCGTGCCCGCCGAGTTTGCCATCGTCGGCGCGGCGCGCACCGAGATGACGAGCGAAGAATTTCGCGCCAACATGCGTGAAGCCGTCGTCCAGTTTTCGGAAGCCAAGCGCGTTGACGAAGAGGTGTGGGAATCCTTCGCGCAGGGCTTGCACTATTTGAGAGTTGACATCGGCGCAAGCGCAGACTATGTGACGCTCGGCGCGAAACTCGACGAGATTGACGCGGCGCGCGGCACGCAGGGCAACCGCGTTTTCTATCTCTCCACCGCGCCTTCGCTCTACGCGGAAGCCGTCCGGCAACTCGGCCAGTCGGGCTTGGCGAAACCGAAAGAGAAGGGCTGGGTGCGCGTCATCATCGAGAAGCCTTTCGGCACAGACCTCGCCAGCGCGCAGGCTCTAAACAGAGACATTCACCAGCACCTCGACGAGTCGCAGATTTATCGCATCGATCATTATCTCGGCAAAGAGACGGTGCAAAACCTGCTCGTCTTTCGTTTCGCCAACGGCATCTACGAGCCGCTCTGGAACCGCCAGTACATAGACCACGTGCAACTCACGAACGCCGAGACGGTCGGCGTCGAAGGTCGCGGCGGCTACTATGAAAAGGCTGGCGTGGTGCGCGACATGTTGCAGAACCACGTCTTTCAAGTGCTCTCGCTCGTGGCGATGGAGCCACCCGCGAGTCTCAATTCCGAATCGGTGCGCGACGAGAAGATCAAGGCGATGACCTCCGTGCGCCCGTTTACGCCCGAACGCATCCGCGCCGAATGCGTGCGCGGTCAATACGGAGCCGGTTCGATCAACGGCAAACCCGTTCCCGGTTATCGTGAAGAAGAGGGCGTCGCGCCGGATTCCGCCACCGAAACTTTTGCGATGCTCACGATGTATTTCGACAACTGGCGTTGGTCGGGCGTGCCCTTCTACATACGTTCGGGCAAGCGTCTGGCAAAGCGCGTGACCGAGATCGCGATCCAGTTTAAAGACGCGCCGCACAAACTTTTCGGCTCCGAGATGATGGAGCAGATGACGCCGAACCAACTAATCATCCGCGTCCAGCCGGACGAAGGCATCACCATGCGCGTCGCTGCGAAAGTGCCCGGACAGGTAACGCGCATCCGCGACGTGAACATGGATTTTCGCTACGGCTCATCCTTCGGCGTCCAACTCGCCGAAGCCTATGAGCGACTCCTGCTCGATTGTATTCTCGGCGACCCGACTCTCTACGCGCGCACCGACATGACCGAGCGCGGCTGGGACATCGTCATGCCGATTCTCGACGAATGGGCGGCCACGAAAGCGGACGCGCCCTTCCCGAACTACGAAGCCGGAACGTGGGGACCGCAAGCCACACACGAGCTTCTGGAAAAGGAAGGCCGCCGCTGGCGCAGACCCTAGAAGGGCAGTGACAGGTGACGAGTGACGAGATAAAACCGTGAATCGGCACCTGTCACTCACCACCCGGCACCTGTCACTTGTCGCTCGTCATACGTGAATAGCCAAAACCAGTTTTAATCTATCTGCGATTCACGATTTACTTTTTTCATCTGTCACTTGTCACCTGTCACTTGTCACTGTCTTCTTATGAGTAGAGAGATTCCACAGAGCACAGCCGCCGGGGATGTAGCGCAGGGCATTGATGTCGTGCGTTTGGAGAAAGAGTTGGCGGCGAGTTGGCAAAATGAGGCGGGCGCGGGTGAGTCCGGCGTGACGCGCGTGTGCGTGTTGAATTTGATCGTCTATGCCACGCCTGCCGATGACCGCGCGAAGATCGATGCCGTGCTCAACGAGGTGACGGCGCACACGCCGAGCCGCGCGCTCGTGCTGATTGCTGATCGTGTCTCGACGGAAGCGAGGTTGGAAGCCAGCGTCTCCGCGCTCTGCCAGCAGGAGAGCAGGGGCGGCGCAAAGCGCGTGTGCGGCGAACAGGTGGTGATCGAGGCGAGCGGGGCGCAGATTGAGACGACTGCGAGCGCGATTGAGCCGCTGGTCGTGCCGGATGTGCCGGTCTTTCTCTGGTGGAAAGATATTCCGCACGAGGAAGATAAACTGTTCAATCGCCTCGTCGAGTTGTCAGACCGCGTCGTGATCGATTCGCTTGTCTTCGACGAGCCGCACGAAGACCTGAAGCGTTTGGCGCAACTCATACGCGAGCGGCGGCAGTATCTTCTGTTGAGCGACGTGAACTGGGGACGGCTCACCTCCTGGCGCAACTTGATCGCGGGTTTCTGGGACGTGGCAGACTATCGCGCGCACCTCGACGCGCTCGACCACGTTTTGATTGAATTCGATCCGCCCGATAATTCGTCCGGCGAGATCGCGGCGCAAGCCCTGCTCGTTCTCGGCTGGCTGGCGTCTCGTCTGAAGTGGCAGGCGACGGGTGAGTTCAAGCGAGAGGGGCAGAGCGCGGTCTGGATGTTGACGGCGGGCGAGCGCAAACTCAGAGTCGAATTGCGCGCAAACGACGACAGGCACGGTTGCGATAGTCTCATCGCGGGCGTCACGCTCAAGTCTGCGACGAGTGGCGCGGAGTTTTTCGTCGGGGTGAATGAAGAGTGGACAAAGCTCGAAACCTCGGCCAAGATTGGCGACGCACACACCGTCGGGCGCGTCGTCACTTACGAAGCGAAGTCCGAAGGCGAGCGGCTCAGTCGTGAACTCGGGATGCTCGCGCGCGATGTGATCTATGAACAAGCGGTTGCGTCGGTCGGGCAATTGCTCGAAGGCTTGCAGAAAAGCTAGTCGAATCTGAAAGAATATTTTTCAACCTCATGATAT
>DASWNS010000509.1:0-9937 GCA_036399115.1 Pyrinomonadaceae bacterium
GGAGTATGACCCGAAGACGGGCGAGCCGAAGACCGTCAAGAAGTATGAGCGCGACCGGCGGGGCAACATCATACGCGAGTACAGGCAGATCGTGATCTCGGAAGAGAAACGTATTGACAGTTGGTTTCTCTGCATCGCGCCGCTCGATTACCCGCAACTCGCGATGGCCGTGATCGTCGAAGGCGGAGGCTACGGCTCGCGCGCCGCCGCGCCCATCGCCGCCGCGCTCGTCCTGAAAGCGAAAGAACTCGGACTGCTCGGAAACATTCAGGGCGCGCCGGACGGGCAGCAACAACCGCAGCAACAACCGCAGGCGCAACCCAACGGCGGGCGTCAGCCGTCTTCGCCCGCGCGCCCCGGACAGCAACCGCAGTCGCGCCCGACGCAGCCGAAGCCGACGCCGAGGGCTGTCGCCGTCAGGCAATAGAAGGAGTTCATCAGCCGCGAACCGCTGTTCGTTCGCGTGGAACATTGTTGAGTGGAATATTTGTAGTCCCGACCAGTTATGAAAAATCGTGCCTCGACACATCTCTTTATCCTGCTCCTGATCGTAGGCTTGCAGATCGCCGGTTATGTGGCCGTGACGCGCGCCGCGATCCTGCGCGGCTATCAACCTTCGACCGTGAGCGCGGTGCGCGATCTGTTGCTCTACGTCCCGATCTTCTTCCTCGTGCTCTGGCTCGCGCGGCAGATGAAGTTTCGCGGCAACTGGGCTTTGTACACGACGGCGATCCTGCTCTTCTCGCTCGGCATGCTCGTGCAGTACAGGCTCTACAGCGATCCCGAATACGGCTCGCGCAACAAGGCCGAAGCACGCGCCGAGAAGACTCAGGTGCAACGCCTCCGCTTCATCAATAAATTTTACGACGACGACAAGAAGAGACTGCTGGGCTTCTCCACGAACCGCGAGCAGGTCGAATCACAACTCATCGATCAGGCCGAGGAGCAGTCGAACGTGACGGTCGGACGCGTGCTCGCTTCCGGCTTTACATGGATTCCGATTCTCGCCTTCGTCGCTTTCGGCGTCGCTTACTATTTCTGTATGCGCGATGAGTTTCTCAACTGGGTGCAGCGCCACTCCTTCATCATCGTGCTCATTACGCTCGTACCGCTCGTGGCGGCGGTCGTCACTTCAAGCGCGGGCAAGGCGCTCGGCAACATGACGCCTTGGGAACCATCGAAGATTCCCTTCCTGCTGGGCTTCGCCGGAATCCTCACGGCCTACTACCGCGACCTCGCCAAAACTTACTGGGGCATGCCGCGCGCACAGGCGATCATCCCGCTCATCGTGATGGCCTTGATCCCCTTCATCCCGTTTTTCGCCCTGAAAGACTTCGGGCAGATGCTCGTCTTCAGCGGCGCATACGCGACGCTCTACCTCGTCGCCGTTCGCCGCTGGCCGCAACTCTTAGTCTTCGTCGGCTCGGTCGTCCTCGTCATCGGCGTGCTCGTCGCCGGGTCGCTCCCGCCGAACGTGCAGGAGAAGGTGCCTTTGCTGCCGACGCTCTCGCGCCCGGTGCAGGCCGCGCTGCCCGCGCGCATCAAGCAGCGTTTCCATCTCTGGCTCGACGGCTTCAACCCGCCCTCGCCCAACGAATCATGGTGGAAGAAAGATTACGACGACGCGCTCGCCAATGACGGGCGGATGCGCGAACTCGCCGAATCGAGCGAGGCGATGAAAGAGACGGTCAACGTAGATGTCTGGTTCGACCGCATCGCGTTTCAGCCCGCGCAGGCCACGTTCGGCATCGCGTCGGGCGGACTCACGGGTCGCGGCCTCGGACTCGGTTTCGCAGAAGTGATCCCGGTCGCCGACTCCGACTATATTTACGCGGCCATCGGCGAAGAATTAGGGCTGGCGGGCGGCGCGCTCGTCATCCTCGCCTTGATCGTCTTTGTCAACGCGGGCGTCCGCACGGCGATTGACGCGCGCGACATGTTTACCAAGCTCTGCTCGGCGGGCTTGACGGCTTTCATCGGCTTTCAGGCTCTCGTCAACATCGGCGGCATCACGCGCGCCCTGCCGATGACGGGCATCACGCTCCCGTTTGTGAGCCACGGAGGATTCAGTTTGATCACGAGTTTTGCCATGCTCGGCATGTTGATGGCTTTTTCCAATCGCAACGCGCGCGATGCCGCCGCGACTCCCGCGTCGAACCCGCGCCCGTCGTCGCCCGCGTCAAGCACCGCCAGAGAACCTTTCATCCCGGAGGCTGTTGAATGAGTGAGCAATCAGCCGGAGTAAGAGTCGAAGTCGCGTCCGTCACCGACCGTGGACTCAGCCAGAAGCGACCGCTCAACGAAGACTCGATGCTCGTTGACGCGGAGCGCGGCATCTTCGCCGTCGCCGATGGCGTGGGCGGCGCGCAGGCGGGCGAAGTCGCATCGCAAACCGCCGTCGAAGTGCTCGGCGAAGCCTTCCGGCATCACAAGGACGGCGACGACATCGAAGACTTGATGGAGATCGCCATCCAGCGCGCCAACGCTTCGATCTACCAGATGTCGCACGAGCAACGGCAACTCTCCATGATGGCGACTACCATCGTCGCGCTGCACCTCGACGGCAGACAGGCGACCATCGGGCACGTCGGCGATTCGCGCCTCTATCGCCTCACGCCCGAAGGGCGTTTGGAGCGCGAGACGGAAGATCATTCGGTGGTGGAGGAAGAGGTGCGCGCCGGGAGAATGTCGCCCGAACAGGCGGCGCATCATCCGAGCCGCAACGTCATCAGTCGCGCGCTCGGCGCGGAGCAGGCCGTAGAAGTTGACCTCAAGACGATGGAAGTGGAAGACGGCACGATCTTCCTGCTCTGCTCCGACGGCATCACGCGCCACATCGCGGACGAAGAGTTGAGCGCGCTGCTGCGCGGCGGCGGCGCGTCGCTCGATGCGGCCTGCGCGGAGATGAAGCGGCTCTGCTTCGAGCGCGGCGCGGAGGATAATCTAACCGCCGTCGTCGTGCGCGTCGGTTCCGCGTCACACGCCTCGCGCGAGACTTTGACGACGGACGAAGACGAACGCACGCTCCTGACCGAACGCTCGACGGCGCGACTCTCTGCGGGCGCGAACAAAACAGACCACGTGGCGGCGGCGTCAACCACGACGATGTTCCAGACGCCGCTCAAAGGCGCGTTCGCGCAAGACCTCCCCGACACGCACGCCACGCCGCGCGCCGCCACCAACAGCAAGCTGCGCATAGACACGGAAGAACTCTCGACCGCTGCCGCGCCGACAGCGACGCCGCAACCCGCGCGCGCGCAGACCGTGCGTAGCCCGACGGGTCGCGCGAGCAGTTGGTTCGGCGTTCTGTTGTTACTCTTAATCGCATCGGCGGCTGCGTTCTACGGGGGCATGCGTTACCAGCAGAACCGTGGCGACGCAGCATCGGTCGCCGCAGGCACCGGGGGCAACGCGAATCCGCCCGCCGCGCCCGTCACGACCCAGGCGACCCCGGCACCGGCCAGCGAACTGAACATCAACGACACCTACACGAGATTGAAGGCGGCGGTTGACTCGTCGCCCACGGCGGAAGCGCAGCGGATGGCGGGCGAGAACGGCGGCAAACCGCTGGACTCGACCGACGGCGTCTTTCTCGCTCTCTACGGTCGCGCGCTCTTTTTGTCGGGCAAGTATCCGGAGGCGGTCGAAGCCTTGCAGCGCGCGAATAACAAGATCGACGCTCAATTCGCGCCCGGACGCGATCCCGTACGCCTCGACACGCGCATGACGCTCGCGGCAGCCGCCCTGCGCGCGGGCAATCAGGAAGCCATTCGCGTCGCTTCCGATTCGTTCGGAGGCGTCATCGAAGAACCGGGAACGGGCGCGTCAACCGTGCCTACAGTTGACGCGGCTCCCGCGCCGCAGCAGCCACGTTAAGCGTCCGGGTTCGTTTTGAAGATGCAGGATTAAGTAAAGATTGCGAACAACGCATGAGTGAATTGAAACTTCAACAGTGCAGGCTCGACGGGCGCTACGACATTCTCGAATGTCTGGGGCGCGGCAGCTATGCCGAAGTTTATCTCGCGCGTGATGCGGCGGCCTCCGGCGGCTCGCCGCAGATGGTCGTGATCAAAGCTCTCAACCTCTTCCTGCAAGGCGCAATCGATCTCGAACTCGAACACACGCTCATCGAGAATTTTCGCAACGAAGCCGTCGCGCTCGACCGCGTGCGCCACCCGAACATCATCAACCGTCTCGGCCACGGCACGGCGATAGACATGGCGGGCACGACGTTTCACTATCTCGTCCTCGAATATTTGCCCGGCGGCGACATGGCCGCGCTCTGCCGCAGCCACCCGCTCACGCTCGACCGCGCCCTCTATTATCTAGACCAAATCTGCGACGGCCTCGCACACGCCCACGAGCACGACGTTATTCACCGCGACATCAAACCGCAGAACCTGTTGCTCACGGCTGACAGGCAGGTCGTCAAGATCGCGGACTTCGGCGTCGCCAAGATCGAAGCCACGGAGGGCTTGATCACGCGCGTCGGCACGGACGTTTACGCCGCGCCGGAACATCACCCGCTCATGCAGGCCGGGGTGCTCGGCACAGGCTCGCTCACCAGTCCGGTGACCCAACTCACGCCCGCCGCAGACGTGTACTCGCTCGCCAAGACCGCTTACATGCTTCTGACCGGCGAAGCCCCCAGACGCTTCTCGCAGCGACCGATCACGGAACTGCCCGCGCAGATGGCGGCTGAGCCGTGGGCTTCCTTCGTCCTGCGCGTTCTGCGTCGCGGGACGGAGACGAATCCGGCGAAGCGTTATCAAAGCGTGCGCGAGTTCTGGAACGAACTGAGCGATGCCCTGATGCCGAAGACGCAATTGCTGACGCAGCCGAACGGCGAAGAGACGCGCCCGCTCTCGCAGGTCGGCGGCGCGCAGCGCGTCGTGCCCCTGCCGCCCGAACCGTCGCCCGCGCAGTTCGAACGGCAGGTACCACAACCGCAGCAAGGCGGCGGCGCGGGAAAAGCGCACCCGCGCATCGTCGTGCCCGTCGCGCTGGCGCAGCCGCCTACCCCGCAGACGAACATAGCGGAGGCAGCGGCGGCTTTGGCGCAGACGCCGACCGGGCACAAGCCGCAAACGTCGCCGCAAGCGGACGCGCCCGCAAGGCCGAAGGGGCGCGGCACGATGATGCCGCGTAAGACCTGGTTTACGGAGCACGCGCGCCCGTGGATCGTCGCGCTGCTCCTGCTGGCGGGGTTCGCGCTGCTGTTGCTGGGGATTCAATATCAAGTACGCAGCCGTCAACGCAGCACGACCCCGGCAAACGCTTCAACCGGGCAGGGCGCGCCCGCCCCCAACTCCGGCACTTTGCAGACGGGGCGCGAGATGACGACGACCACAAACGTCAACTTGCGATCAGGACCGAGCAGAACTTATAACAGGATCGGCGAGGTGGAGAGCGGTTCGCGCGTGCGCATCCTGCAAGTGAGCGGCAACTGGTGTGAAGTGTTGATACTCCAGCGTGGCTTTCCGCGACGCGGTGAAGAGTCCGCCGAGCAGGGCTGGATCGACGGCACAAGGTTAAGATGAGTTCTCATTTAAGATCAGTTTTCATAAACGCCGGAGCGAGTTGTTGGCGCAAATGATCGAGAGGTGGATGAAACGTGAGCATACTGGAATCCATACGCAAGTGGATTGATGGCGAGGGCGAGGAAGACCCGCTCGCCTCCGTTGACGAACAGGCGAAACCGCGCCGCGTCTGGGAAGAGTTTCTGGTCAAGGTGGCGCGCGAGATCGAGATCGTGATGCAGCGCGAGATGTTCACGCCGCCCGGCGGGCAGACCTATATCCCGCCCGAGTACATCGTCTATTTGAGCGGCGAAGACGACAAGGACTGGCAGGGCGAGAAAAGGCGCGGACTCGAACAGGGACTCTTCTATGTGCTCTCCGAGCGCGCCCGCGAACTGAGCGGTTCCACCCAACTCGCCACCAAATCATTCGCCGTCGAACTGCGCGTGGACGGAACTCTGGAGAAGGGTCAGTTTCGCGTGCAGCCCGTGTGGGACGCGACCGAGAGCGGCCACACGATGGTCACGGCGCGCGCCCCGGAAGTCGGGGCGACGACGACACCGGATGCGGCGTTGCAGGAGGCCGAGCCGAACGAAAGCGAGGTCACGCGCGTCAGCGCGCGGGTCGTCGAGTTGTTTGCGGTCGAACTGTGGCGGGGCGGCGTGCGTCAACAAGTCGTACCGATCACGAAGCCGGAGATCAGCATCGGGCGCGGCTCGAAGTCCGTCGCGGTTGACTTGCCGATCAAGGGCGACCCGGAAGTGAGCCGCGTGCACGCGATGCTCTCGCGCGACCCCGAAGGCAAATTCTGGCTGACCGCCAAAGGGCGCAACGCCACACTCGTCTCCGGCGTGGAAGCCCCGCGCGACGAGAGCGTGCCCGTCGCACCCGACGACAAGATCGAGATTTGCAGCTACACCCTGCGCATCCAGCCGCGCTGATGGAGGCGCGGCGCGCCCGCTCACGAACCCGTGCGCGAAAGATTTTCTGCGAATTGTTTGAGGAGATAATTGACGATGACGTACATCGTGACCGAGGCTTGTGTCGATTGCAAATACACGGACTGCGCGGCGGTCTGCCCCGTCGAAGCCTTCCACGAATTGCCCGACCGCCTCTACATCAACCCGGAGACTTGTATCGATTGCGACGCGTGCGTGCCGGAGTGTCCCGTCGAGGCCATCTTCTCGGATGCGGCGTTGCCCGTAGAGTTTCAGGAGTGGGTGGAATTGAACGCCGAGGCGGATCAGCATCCCATTATCAGCGGGAAGATAGACGCGCTGTTGGGACCGGGGTGCAAACCGGCGGAACAATAAATCAGCGGAACAATAAATCAAACGATGAAGTAGGAACGCGGAACGGTGAATGAGAAGCAGTTAGCTTTCAGTTCATCGTTCCGCGTTCATATTTCATCCTCTCTTTTTTACGCGCTGCTCGCGGCGAGCGTCACGCCGGATTCGAGTTCGGCGATGAGTTCGACGAGGAGCGGCGCGCAGACTTCGGCTTCGAGGTAGCCTTTGCCGAGAAGTTTCGTCATGTGCCGCTCTTTCGTCTCGCCGTTCACTTCCTTCAACAGCGCACGGCACAGCGCGGCCAGAACTTCGGGCGCAAACTGCTTGCCCGCGTTCTTGCGAAAATCTTCGACGACCTCGGTGAAAACTTTTCGCCTTTTGTAAGTCCGGTCGGTCGTCATCGCGTCGAACGAATCGGCGACCGAGACGATCTTTGCGCCGGGCGGAATCTGATCTCCGGTCAAACCTTCCGGATAGCCGCGCCCGTCGATTCGCTCGTGGTGATACTTCGCCATCAGCGGAATGTCTGCGAAAGGATGATTGATGGGAGCGAGTATTTCATAACCGGCGGCGGGGTGGCGGTTGAGTTCGGACGACTGCTTGGCGTCGATTTTGTACGGGGCGTTGATGATGTCGCGTTCGACGACGAGTTTGCCGATGTCGTGGAGGTAGCCCGCGACGGCGATGCCTTCCACGCACTCTTCGCTCCAACCCATCTCGCGCGCGATGATCTCGCTGTACTTCCCGACGCGTTCCGAATGTCCCTGCGTGTATTTGTCTTTGCAGTCAATCGCCGCCGCAAACGCACGCACCGTGTCTCGATAGATCGCGCGCAAATCTTCGTAGAGGCCGCGATTCTCTTCCGCGCGCTGTTCCACCTCGCGCAGCAACCTGTGATTGTAAATCCCGACGCCGATGTGGCGCGCCATCGTGCGCACCACTTCCCTCTCGTCCGCCGTGAAACTCTCTTCCGTCGCCTTGCTGCCGAGCAGGATCACGCCGACGAATTTTTTGTGCACCACGAGCGGCACGACGAGACTGACATGAAGCCGTCGGAGCGCGTCCGTGAGTTGCGCGCCGAGGCGTGCTTCGACGAGCGCGAGTTGTTCCTGATCGGCGAGCGAGAGGGCGCGCGGGTCTGCCGTGCAGAAAAGCTCGGCGTTTCCGAAATCGAGCGGAAACTTCTCCGGCGTTCCTTCGCCGAGTCCCCACGCGGCGACGAAGCGCAGCAGCCCGTCCGTCTGCACGTATTCGGCCACCGCGCCGCGCCGGACGCCGAGCGAACCGAGCACGACATGGAGCGTGGAACGCACCATCTCCTCGAAGTCGCGCGTGTCGGCGAGTTCTTCGCCGAGGTCTGCGAGCGCGGAGAAAGCGTGAATCAGTTTAGTCGTCTGGTCTGACATCGCCTCAGGAATGCCTGCCGACCGGGGCGGAAGGCTGGAGCGGGAAGTTCACTTCTGAGAGCAGGGCAAGCGCATCCGTCTCATCGTGCGCGAGGGCGGCGTGGCGCGTGAGGCCGAGTATCTCGAAGAGTTGCGCGGCCTGCGCGTTGACGTTGGAGAAGACGAGCGGCGCGCCCGCGCGCTCCGCCGCGTTGATCACGCCGAGCATGATCGAGACGCCGATGCTGTTGACCAGCCCTGTGTTTTTGAAATCGACGATGAGCGCGCGACAACCGGCGCCGAGATGCGCGCGACATTCGCGCTCGATCCGCTCGCCGCTCAGTTTGTTGAGATAGTCGCTGGCATAAATGATTGCGATGTCCCCGCTGCGCCCGGAGCGCACCGGAGAACGGTCGTGCGAGTTAACCATTTTTTTGCGGCCCCTTCTAACGGTGTAGGTACTTCACCATCCGCAGGCGTGTGCCGTCGTCAACGCGTTCGAACTCGACTTCATCCATCAGAGTGCGAATCAGTTTTAGACCCCAGCCTCGGCGTCCGTTATTCTCTTCTCGTGCTTCGCTGCCGTTGGTGCCGGCGTTCGTGGGGGAGGGCACGATAATACCCCTGCTTGATACGGTGACTACTAATTTATCACTTTCGAGACGAAAACGTTGATATATTTTTCGGTCGGGACTCAGGCTGTGCTCCGCCGCGTTGATACAGGCTTCGATGAGGGCGGTTTTTATCTGGTTTATGGCCTCGGGCTGGAAGTTCAGACGCCGCGCGATCTGCTCGACGGTGTGCGCGGCGATCAGCTCCGTATCGCTCCCCATCGGGATGACCATCTCGAATTCGTCCGGCGCATCCGCTTCCGCAGCCGCGCGTGCGTCCGTCGTTTCGGGGCTGAGGCGCGCCGTCAGGAGTTCGAGTTGCTTGCGGCTCGAACTGAAGGCGTTTCGCTCGTTCAACAGTTCGGAAGCCTCCGCCGAAAATCCTTCGGGGGCAACCAGCCACAGCTTGAAGCGTTTGAAGCCGCAGGCGTGGCCGACCTGCGTGAGACGGTCGCACCAGATTTCGGTGGCGGCACGCCCGGCTTCTAGTTTGGCATCGATCTCGGCAGTGATCCAGACAACTTCGTTGGCGTCCGTGTAGGGCATCGCGTCGAAGCCGTGCGCGACGGCGGAGCGTTCTTCGTCGCAGACGTGCAGCATCGGCGGGTGAAACGAGGCGCAACTCGCCGCGTGGACGATCTGCGGCAGGCGTATCAGATCGGTTTCGGCATCGAGTCCGAGTTCGATCTCTTCCGTCTCGATGCCGCGATAGATGCGGCTGAAACGGTCGTAGTGCAGGAGGCTTGAGGCGACGCGCTGCTCGTCGAAGCGTGCGAGCAGTTCGCGCAGGTCGAGCGCGGCGGCGCGACGATAATGGCGCGCCATCGTCTGCGGCGCGCGTTTCAAAGTCTCGACCAGCGTGTCGGCCACCACCAGGGCGCGCGGTTCGGCGGCGACTTGCAGGCGATAACTCGCGCGCAGGTAATCGCGCCAGAGGCTCTCCGTGCCGATCTCCATGAAGGTGGCGTTGAAGCTGGCGAGTTCGCGCACATGCAGTGCGAACATCAAAGGGTAGAGTTCGTCCGGCTCAAGTTCCAGACGCCTGCGCCACGCCTCGACGGGCGACTTGCCGCCGGCGTTCGTCGCCGCGTCGTGCAGCAAACGGATCAGCGCGCGGCGGATGGTGAGCGAGG
>DASWNS010000510.1:0-6599 GCA_036399115.1 Pyrinomonadaceae bacterium
TATCGCACAGAGTCCACAGACGCTCAGCAGCGTCATGTATGGTTTGGCGAAACGCTGTTTACCTGCCTGTTGCATCGTCATGCGGGTTTTGCGCGGGAAGTTGTTTTAGACGTGGGTGCGAAGTTGAGAAAGCGAATGACGGGCGCGCTCTAACCTTTCAAGCGCGCCCGTCATTTTAATCGGCAGACGCGTCGTGCGGCGCGCAAACTTTACTTCACGGTCATGCAGGAAGTGTTATCGCCATTCGTCAACGCCAGTTTGGCCTGCGCCCGGAAGTCACCGATGAGAACGCCGTCGCCGATGAGTACACCGTCGCCAATCAACACGCCGTCACCGATGAGCACGCCATCGCCGATCAAGACTCCGTCGCCGATGAGGACGCCCGTTCCGAACAGGAAGGAGCCTTCGCCAATCGTCGCGCCGTAGCTCGTAAGAATAGTATCGCCGATCAAGACGCCGTCGCCGATGAGCACGCCGTCGCCGATGAGGACGCCGCTCGACTCCGATAGACCTGCGCCGAGCAATGTGCCTTGATCATAAATCTTCTGGTATCGCGTAACGAGATTTGAGCCGCTGGCGTAAGTGTGGCCGAGGATGAGTCCTTGCGACCACTGGAAGGTTCTGCCGGAGATGGTGGTTTGCGGCGTGGGGAGCGCGCAGTTGTAGCAGAGCAGCGGCGCGCCGAGCGGAAGCGCGGCGTTGGAAACGTCGGTGCGCATCGCCTTCGCCAGTCGTATCGCGCCTTCGATGTTGAGTTCGCCCGCGCCCTGCTCGAAATGATTGAATCCGGCGAGCGGCTGCGCGGTATACATCAAGATCGTTTTGGCGAGATTGGGCGTGAGCGAAGGGTTGGCCTGAAGCAACAGGGCTGCGCCACCGGCCACGACGGGAGCCGCCATCGAAGTGCCCGAAAGATACATCTGCTCCCTTGTGGCGATGAAACTGACGTTGGCGTCGAGCGCAGGATTACCGGCGACGAGATAATTGCCTGCCGACTGTGCGGCGATGAGCTTGTTGCCGGGAGCGACGAGGTCGGGCTTCAACAAGTTGTCGTAGTGCCGGATGCGTTTCGAATCTGTCCAGAAGCTACGCGTCGGACCACGCGAACTGTAGGTGGTCACAAGGTCGTCGGCGCGAGAGTTTGTGCCGAGGCTGTTGGCCGCGCCAATCGTGAAGACGGATGGTTCGTTGCCGGGCGAGTGAATCTGGCCGTAGATTTTCCGTCCCGCGCTATCCGTCCCTTCGTTGCCCGCCGCCGCGACGACGACGATTCCGGCATCCACCAGACGACGCGCCGCGCGGCAGAGCGGATCATATTTGTAAGAATCTACCGCCGCCGTGCCCAGGCTCAAGTTGACGACTTTGATCTTGTAAGCGGCATTGGCGCGATTGGCATAGACCCAATCGAGCGCGCCGAGCAGGCTCGAAGTCGTGCCCCGGCCTTGAGCATTGAGCACGCGTAGATTGATGATCCGGGAATTGTAAGCGATGCCGCGATATGCGCCTTCCGACACGAGGCCGTTTCCGGCGGCCAGCGCGGCGACGTGCGTGCCGTGGCCGTAAGGATCGTCGGTGCGGTTTTCGCCCGTGAAGTCCTGTTGATAGACGATGCGTGATTTGCTTGCGGCGTCGAGGAAGGCCGTGTGGTTCGGGTCGATGCCGGAATCGATGATGACAATGCCGGTATTCGAACCGTCGAGCGTCGTCCCGGTGCCGCCCATGCTGCGCGCGGCATCCGCGCCGGACGTGAGGGTCACATGGCCGAGTTGTTTGACTTCACGGTCGAGGGAGATGTATTCGACATCGGCGCGCTCGGCCAGTGCGTGCACGGCGGGAGCGGGGAGAGTCAGCGCACGCGCGTTGAAGTGGGAGTACTTGCGCGTCGTGTTGCCGTTATGATAGGTGATGTCCGAATCGAGCGATTGACTCCACGCGCCGCTCGGTTGAATGATGACTTTGATCTGCTCGCCGTTTCTGGCCTTGCCGATCTTTTCGCGTAAGTCTCCGGCGACTTTATCTTTCTTTTCCCGCACGGAGTTTGCACTGGCCGGGGCGGAAGGGAAGAACCAGACGCACAGGGTCGCCAGCAGCAGGAAAGCCGCAAGCTTCGAGGTCTGGGAAAACTTGTTGGAGCGTCCGGTCAAATTCATTGGATGCGAACGAGTAGGGCGAGACAAAGTCTCAGGGGTGGTAACTGCCGGGCATCTTGCGACTTCGGCGCATAATGCCGCTCGACGCATCGTTGGGCAATGATTGTGCCAGAGACGGCTATGCGGACGGCTCGCCGAAAGTGGGCGGAAACGGGCGTTTTGAGAAACTGGAAGCGAAGGCGGGAAAGCCTGTCCGGTCAACCTGAGAGAGTTCGGTCAGTCATTTTGGCAGCAGGGCGGGAGCGAGGGAGAGCGTGCGCGCGTGAAAGATGCGCGGGCGAGTAGTTCCATTTTGGCCGGGGGGAGGGCTTTTGAAAGACTTTGAGGTGTTGCCCGAAGAGGTGGAAATTTATCGCGACCGGATGTGGCAGCGCGAACCGGAGAGCCGTGTGGAGAACGCGCTCGAAGCGGAAAAGCTGATCGAGCGGGCGGGGTTTTGCGCGGCCATGACGGACGCGCGCCGACCGGGCGCGTCGCTCTACGTGAGCGTGTGCGGGCGCAGAGACGCGCACATGCCGCGCAACGTGCAGAAAGACCCGGAGAGCAGCCAGACGTGGTTGCTGAAAGATGAGATCATGCGGCGCGGTCGTGTCTACTATGCGAAGCTGGCGAAGGCGCGTGCGCTGTTCGTTGCGCCCAGACTCGTGCCGCACTTCAACGCTCTGTGGGGCGTGGCGCGCAGGGAAGAGAGCGCGCGGCTGTCTGCGGAGGCGCGGGCGGTGTTGAAGATTCTGCGACGCGAGTGGGAGATGGCGACGTGCGATCTCAGGACGACGGCGAAGTTGGGCGAGCGTGCGCAACTGACGCGCGCTCTGGATGAGTTGCAGCGTACGCTCAAAGTGATTCCGTGCGACGTGTTATACGAGCCGTGGTTCACCTACATCTGGACGCTGGCGGAAGGGCGTTTTGCGGCGGAGTTGAAGGTGAAGGTGAAGCGCGAAGTGGCTCTGCGCGAAGTGGCGCGAGCCTTTCTCGGAGGGGCTGGACGGACAGTGCGCGGCGAACTGGCGAAGGTCACAGGACTCTCAAGACCCGACGCGGGACTCGGCAACCGTGCGCTCGTCGCCGAAGGCTACGCCGTGCGTCTCTCGGAAGGCGTCTATCAACTCGCGGATTTCGAGCAGCGTTTCCGGGAGATGAACAACTAACTGCCGCCTGCTCTCCTGTTCTTCTCTCTAGACTTTAGTTGGTGCCGCCGCCGGGGAGTTGCCTGTCGGCGCGTAGTTCCTGCTCCACCTGTTCGCGCGCTTCGCGTTCGAGGCGGGCGGTTTCGAGCGAGTGGGGAACTTGCGCTGCCGCGAGTTCGAGGCGTTGGAGTGCGATGCGCGTCTCTTCGTCGCTGGCGTTGCGGCCTGCCGCCGCTTCGATCATCAACAGTCGCGCTTCCGCCTGCGCACGCCGCTCGGTGGCCTCGGCTTCGATGCGACCGAGGCGTTCGCGGTCGCCCTTCAACTCTTCTTCCAGCGTCGTGCGTTCGGCGACTCCCAGACGCGCCGTGTTTTGAATCCGGCGCTCGACGGAGACGGCTTCGCGCCGGGCATTTGCGGCGACGCGCGCAGCCGTGATGCGTGTGGCGAGCGTTTCGCGGTAAGCGTCGGCCAGCAGCAGGTTGCGCGTCTCGATCTCGCGCAGCGTGCGTCGCTCGGCTTTCGTCAACTCGGCTGTGAACCAAGACAATTCGTCGGTCGTCACGCCGTCGGCGGCCAGCCTGTTACGCAGACGCTTCTCCCATTGCCGGCGATAGATGAAGAGCAGGACGACCGCGACGAGGCCGATGATCGAACCCGCAGCCAGCGTCGTCATGGCGAGCAGCATGAACTCGCCCGCTTCCGCGCCGGACGCGGCGTTGAAATAACGGAACAGGAAATAGAGGGGCACGGGCAGCGCGATGATCAGGAAGGCGAGCCAGGGAAATGTTTGCAGGAGGAAATGCGTCGCGCGTTCTTTCGCTGTCAGACGGTTGCCGGTGCTGTTGCGTTTATCGCTCATGTAAAGTGTTCTTCGCTTCGAGACAATCAAGCTATATAATGCCTTGTCAAAGAGGAAAGCGACAAGGTACACAGGAGAGAAGATGAAAAAAGGATTGCCGCTCAGACTGCTCTTGCTGTTCGTGCTGGCCTGCGCCGCCGTCGCCGACGCCGAGACGTACCGCGACGCGGACGGGCAGAAGGGCGACGGCAACGGTGCGCGTCGCGCGGAAACTCCTCGCAGCGTGCGCGCGGTGACGATTCCGGTCACAGTCAAATTGCGTGATGAGCGACCGGCGAGCGAGGATTTGCGTGTGCTCGACCTCTTCGTCACAGAAGACGGCGAACGACAAGAGATTCTCTCGACTCGCAGCGCAGCCGACCACGCGCCGCTCGCGCTGACCCTGCTCGTGCAGGACGACCTCGCCTCTCCCATCGGCTTGGAGATCGGCGGCCTTGCGAATTTCATTCGCAACTTGCCGCAAGGCTCGCACGTGCAGGTCGGTTATCTGCGCTCCGGCTCGCTCCAGTTAAGACAAAAATTCACGACCGATCTCGAACGCGCCGCGAAATCTCTGCGCATCCCCATCGGCTCGGCCAGCGCCGCGCCCTACAATCCTTACGTGCAGATTTACGATTCGCTCAAACGCTACGGCGGCGTGCCGCTCGGAACGCGCCGCGCCGTGCTCGTTATCTCCGACGGCCTCGACCTGTCGCGCGGCTTTGACAGTTCTTCGCCGACACACAGCATTGACCTCGACCGCGCCATCAGCGAAGCGCAGCGCCGCAGCGTGGCGATTTATGGAATTTACGCGCCGACGGTGGGGCAGGGCGGCAGCACGGCTCTCGTCTCTAACGCGCAAGGCTCGCTCTTGCGTCTCACGCAGGAAACCGGCGGCAAAGCATTTTTTCAAGGCACGGGCGCGGCTGTCAGCTTTGCACCCTTTCTGCGCGAACTCTCCGACCGCCTCGCGCGCCAATTTGCTTTAACCTATCTCTCGACGCACCCGGACAAAGGTTTTCATCGCATCAAGATTGATTCGCCCGGCACCGAAGCCGAACTCGCCTATCCGGTCGGCTACACGCGAAAATGAGTCCGGCTCGCGCGTCGTTCGCGGCCTCAAACGCTTTCCCCCGAGTTGTGAACAGTTCGCTCGCGGCAATATGCGCGCCCGTATCAAGGCCGCATCTGCGCCGCGTCAAAATCAAGTCAACGTAAGTTGTCGGAGGAGCCGGTGTACTTCAAACAATTCTATCTCGGTTGTCTCGCACATGCTTCATACCTGATCGGCTCGGAAGGCGAAGCGGCGGTCGTTGATCCGCAGCGCGACATCGAGCAATACATCGCGGAGAGCGCGGCGCAAAACTTACGGATCAAGTACGTCGTCGAGACGCACCTGCATGCAGACTTTGTGAGCGGGCACTGCGAACTCGCCGCGCGCACCGGAGCCGAGATCGTCTTCAGCCGCCACGCGCGCGCCGCTTTCCCGCATCGCGCCGTGCAGGACGGCGACGAGATCGAACTCGGTCGCGTCAAACTGCGCTTCTGGGAGACACCCGGCCACACACCCGAAAGCCTCTGTGTGCTCGTGATCGACACGGATGTCTCCGACGAACCGCAGAAAGTCTTGACCGGCGATACGCTCTTTATCGGCGACGTAGGCCGCCCCGATCTCTCCGGCGCACGCGGTCATACCGCCGACACGATGGCCGCCATGCTCTACGAAAGTCTGCACGGCAAACTGCTCACACTCGACGATGCGGTCGAAGTCTTTCCCGCGCACGGCGCAGGCTCGATGTGCGGTCGCAACATCTCGAAGGAGACTTCGTCCACCATCGGCCAGCAGCGTAAGTTCAACTACGCACTGGCACCGATGCCCGAAGCCGACTTTGTACGGATGATGACCGAGGGCATGCCGCCCGCTCCCAACTATTTTTCACGCGACGCAGAGATCAATCGCACGGGCGCAAGCGCGCTCGAAGCCTTGCCGCGCCCGCAAGCGTTGACGCCGGAAGCCGTGTGGGAACAGGTGCAAAGGGGCGCGCTCGTGTTGGACGTGCGCGCGGCGGCGGATTATGGAGCCGCGCATATTCCCGGCTCGCTCAACATCGGACTCGGCGGCCAGTTCGCCTCGTGGGCAGGGAGTCTGATCTCGCCGGAGTCTGCGCTGATCATCGTCGCGTCTGATGAGACGAAAGCTGAAGAAGCGGTGCTCAGGCTCGCAAGGGTCGGGCTGGAAAACGTCAGAGGCTTCCTGCAGGGCGGGATGGACGCATGGCTACAGGCCGGACAGGACGCCGCCGCAATTCCGCAGATCACGGTTGCCGAACTGCACAGGAGACTCGAAGCCGAGCCGGACTTGCAACTTCTCGACGTGCGACGCTCCGGCGAATATGCAGAGGCGCACGTCCCTACGGCGCGCCTTGCGCCGCTCGCGGAGCTACAGGCGAACACGCTTGATTGGCTCGACCCGCAAAGACC
>DASWNS010000511.1:0-2385 GCA_036399115.1 Pyrinomonadaceae bacterium
GAGGACAGTAGCCACACACTAGAACAGGCGCGGCGGCTCCCAATGCTGTTGCGCCTGTTCGCCTTTTTGCGTGTCTGACCTCAAGCGGTTCTGCCCGCAGATGCTATTTGCACCAGAGCCATCGTTTTGAGATAAAGACGCTGAGCAGCCCTCCCAGCAGATAGAAGACTGAAAGCCTGAACACTTGCCAGTCCAGCGAGAAAACGAAAGTCGGCTTGACGAAAAAGAAGTCGCTCAGGAGCGTGGCGAGGACAAAGGCAAAGAGGCCGGGGGCGCGCCCCACGACAGTAAAAGTGAAGGCCACCGCTGCGCCGAAGAATATTAAGGGCGGAAACGAGAACAGAAGATTGCCGAGCGTCACGATCAAGTACGCGAGCAGCACACTGGCCGCCGCGAGGCCGTACCGGGGGAGCAGCCCTTGAAACACGAGCCGCTGCCCGCTGCGCGTAGGCAACGACATCCCCTCCGGCAACCGGCTCCCGTCAGACCGCCGGAGTCGTTCTGTAAAGTAGGCTCGCGCGTCCTGCGCTCGTTCAGGGTGCGCTCTGCGCCCGCCCATCTCCGGCGCGTACTCCGGTCGCTTCAAGTCTCTGCGCTGACGCCGTTCTTCATACTCAAGCAAGGCATACCAGGCGATTAGAATTGCGAGCAGAACAATTGCGGTCGAGATGGAAATGAGATCCATGATATTTCACCCGTGCCTGCATGCAATACGGGCGCAACTCTATTGCCACGCACGTATGAGCAGCGGATATGACAGACCTGTTTGAATAGAAAGGGCGGTTGAGATTTCCGGTCGGGTGGTTAGGCTAGGCGCGGGGGAGCGCGGCCTGCCTGCCGCGAGGCTCGCTCAGTAAGGTAGAAGGCCGCACGCCATTCTGCGCCGGATAGGAGTCGCAGACTATTCGTGAGTGGGAGGTCGCAATGTGAAGTTGAAGACCAGTGCGACTGTTTACGCTTGAGGTTTTTCTGCGCCTGCGGCGGTTGGGTGATCGAGCCTGACTGAAATTGATTGAGCGTGGAGACGTTCCGCGTCGTCATCTGCGGGCGGGTGTCAGCACCCGCACACGGCTGGTGCGTCAGATGCGGCAACGGCAGCAGGCGCAACCCTTCACCTACCGAAAAGCACAGGCTCGCCAACACGCCGATCAATAAAACCATGCGTACACTACGTGCCTTTACTGCCGGAGACTCTCTACGCATCTGATTTTTAATCGTATCAAGCTGCTTCGCTCGCGGCAACCTTTGTCTCTAAGCCTTGCGTTAGAACCGCGACGCGTTGGCTCCGTCACAATCGTTTCGGCGTTCCCTACAAGTAAGTTTCATCGGCGAAGCACCACGCCCAATCTTCGCCCCGTTCGAGCGATTTGATAATCGGGTGGTCGGTCGCCGGGTAGTGCTTTGAGGCGTGCCTGTTCTTCGAAGAGTCGCAACAGCCGACATGCCCGCACGTCATGCAGACGCGCAGGTGAACCCACGTGTCGCCCATCTGTAAGCACTCTTCGCAGCCGCGCGCGCGCGGCCTGACGGCGCGAGCCATCCCCAGATGCGCGCAGGCGGGAGAGGCCGCCGGGTCTGGTTTCAACTCCATAGTTTGATCGGTGTCGATGCCGTCCACGTTATCTATGTTACTGAGCATTGCGGCAGCCGAAGTGACATCAATAAGATTTCCCGTCTGAGGGCGAAACAAAGGCGCACTGCGTGCGAAGGAGTCGGCAGTGGCGTGCAGCACCAGTTCGTCGCCTGCTTGCAGGGTGAAGTCAGCGGGCGGATCGTCAACGACATCGCCATCACGGCGCAAGCTGCGGAGTGTGATGCCGTACTTACTTTCAAGCGCGTGCGCCGCGAGCGGCTCCGACGTAACGGGTGCGCCCGCGCGAATCGTCACCGTGCGCGTGTCGAGGCAGTCTTCGGGTAGATCGCACTCGACCACCGACGACTCGCCCTCTGCCGGGTCGCGCAGGAGCGCGACATAACCGCCGCGCCGCAACGCTTCTTCGTGCGCGTCGATCTCTTCCGCCGCGATGCGGTAATCGCGCAGCACGTCTGCGAAGAGTCCGACGATTGACTCAAGCTCTTCGGCGATCACGCGGTCAACTCCGGCCTCCGTGAATGATTCGATTTCGGCAATGTAGCGTGTGCGCACGAGGATGCGCAGCGTCGGGTTCGTGGTGCGCGCGACGGCGGCGATGCGCCGCGCCGTCGCCGGATCGTCGTCGGCGATGACCACCATCTTGGCGCGCTCGACGCCTGCGAGTTGGAGCGTGCGCTGGTGGCTCGCGTCGCCGCGCAGGACAATCAAGCCTTCGGCTTCCGCTTCGTTCGCGCCCGCCGGACTCAGCGTGGTGATGAGATAAGGAATGCCTGAGCCGCTGAGGACGCGCA
>DASWNS010000512.1:0-21290 GCA_036399115.1 Pyrinomonadaceae bacterium
TATCTCCGCCGACGCGCCTTCCGATGAAACGCCCGAACAGAAACGCGAGCGTCTGATGGCCGATATCAAAGCGAAGGCCGCTGCGCGCATGGCTGCCAAGAACAATCCGGGCGGCGCGAAAACGGGCGGCGAGACATCCATCGCCACGCCGCCCCTGTCCGCGCAACCGCCCTCGCCCACCTCCGGCACGGACTCCTCCGCTTCCGCAGACGCGCACCGTCCCGCCGCCGAAGCGCAAGCCGCCACGGGTCAGGCGTCAGCCGCGCCCTTGAGTCCGGCTGCCGCCACGGCCTCGCCCGCCGCCGGAGCCGAGACGCCCGCCGACCTCGCGCCCGACGCTTCGACCGAACTCACCCCCGGCGCACCCAGAGACGAGCGCGCCGCCGACGAAGGATAAACGACCGGACAACAATCTTCGGACGAAGCGACGACCGGATAAACAGCCATCTCTTCAAGCGACAAAGAGACAGCAAGCGACAAGGAAAGAGCGCGCGAAAGTGGCTTCCCAACTTTCGCGCGCTCTTTCTTTACCGTGTGAACCGTAGTTCCTTAGCTCTCCTTGATCGTCAAACCTTCCGGTGCGAACCGCCAGTCGAGCACCTGCACGTCGGGTTCTTCCGAGAGCGCGCGTGCGACTGTCTCGCGCTTTCCTTCGGTGCAGAGAAACGCGATGCAACCGCCGCCGCCCGCGCCGCAGACCTTCGCCGCTTCCGCGCCGTGGCGTCCCGCTTTTTCGACGAGCCGTTCCATGTGCGGCGTCGTGATGTTGGGCGCGAGCCGCTTGCGGTTCGGATAGGCCGCGCTCATGATCGCGCTCACCGCTTGCCAGTCGTTGGCAGAGAGTGCGGTGCGCATGGCCTGCGCGGCATCGCGTATGCCCTCGAAGAGTTGGAAGATCACTTTATCGCCTTCGATGTGCGACTTGAACATCTCCCAGTTGTTGATTCCTGAGAGGCGCGGCTCGCCCGTGTAGCAGATGACGATGCGGCTTTCGAGCGCGGCGGCGTCGATCTGTAACTCTTCGCGCTCGATGCCGTCGGCGCGAAAGTGTATGCAGTTTGCGCCGCCGTAGAACGCGCCGTAGTAGTCCTGAAAGCCCGCCGGGACGCGGATCACGGTCGTCTCCACGTTGGCCGCAATCATGATGAACTTGTGTTCCTCGTAACGATTGCCCACGAGCCGGTTGAGCGCGCCGATGCACGCAATCGTGAGCGCGCTCGACCCGCCGAGTCCCGCGCCCGCCGGAGCCTGCGACTCCGCGATGAGATGAAACCCCGTCTCCGGTTTGAAGAAGTGGACGAGTTTCGAGATGAGTTCGAGCCGTTCCTCGTGGACGAGCGCGGCAACGCCGTCGAGGTCGGTTTCAAAAGACAACCCACGGTCGCGCGATTCGAGAATGATGCGGCGGTCGTCGCGCGTCTCGATGCGGCAATGCGCGTAGAGCGAGATGGCGAAATTGACCGTCGCCGCCTTCGGGTGAAACAGGTAGAGCGGCCAAATATCAATCGTGCCTCCGGCCAGATCGACACGCGTGGGAGCAGTTGCTTCGATAATCATAAGTTAAGTGACAGGTGACAGGTGGCAGGTGACAGGCAAAGACAAGTTTTAATCTTGTCGCCTGTTACCCGTCACCTGTCACTATGTTTCAGTCTCCTTCGGCGTCGCCGCTGCTGCTGGCGGCGTGGGCTTTCTTGACAGTCTCTTTCTCTTTGCTGCGGCGCGCGAGCGGCGGCGGGAGGTGTTCCTTGATCTCCTCGCCCAACTCCTGGAGCTTCTCCTGCACGTTCTCTTCAAACTCGTGCACGCGTTCGGGGTCGGCCTCTTCCACCTTGGGCGAGAGCCAGTAACGCTCTGCGAGGTAGAAGGCGACCACTCCGGCGACGACGATCACGAGCAGGTACTTGCCGAGGTGCTTGAAGTCGCCGATGAAATTCGTCACGATGCCGTGGAAGAAATAGCCCGCGCCGCTCAATAGCAGCACCCACACGAAACAACTCGCCACCGACAACGGCAGAAAGCGCGCGTAAGGCATCTTCGCCACGCCGTAGAAGACGCAGGATGCCGTGCGCAGGCCGTAGACGTATTTCGAGAGAAAGATCGAGAGCAGCCCGAAGGTGTCCGTCAGCCGTTCGATGCGCGGGCGCGCGGCGCGATAAAAGCGTCGGTCGCGGATGCTCGAACGAAACCCGCGCCCCCCTGCATAGGCGAGTTGGTCGCCCGCCACGCCGCCCGCCGTGCCCGCCGCCAGCACCGACACAAAACTATATTCGCCAAAGAACGCCCCGTGCGCCAACACGCCCGCCAGCAGCAGCGTAATATCCCCCTCGATCATCGCGAGGAAGAAGATCGCGTACAACCCATACTGCCCCACCAGTTCGTAGAAGTATTGCTCCATAAGAGAACAGTGACGAGTGACAAGTGACGAGTTAAAGACAAGCAGGGCGTCGGTCGCAACCTCCCGAACAACGAGAGAATATTCTATTTACGATTCATGCCTTCAACTCGTCACTTGTCACTCGTCACTTGTCACTTTCCTTTGGTTTGACGACGAGCACGGGGCAGTGTGCGTGGCGTACGACCGACTCGGCGGTCGAGCCGAAGAGCATGCGCCCCCAGCCGGTGCGCCCGTGCGATGAAATGACGATCAAATCTATGTCGCGCTCGCGCGCCACGCGCACGATCTCGCCCGCCGCGTCGCCGCGCACGAGGAGTTCTTCCACGTCCAGCCCCGCACACTCCTGACGCGCGCCCAGTTTCGGCAACTCGCGCGTCGCGGACTCCTCCAACTGCCCGCCCATGTCTGCGACCGGCAGCGGCTCGGCCAACGCCGCCGGATAACCGACCGGCGGCACCGTCGTCTCGATCACGTGCAGGCACAGCAGCCGCGCCTTCATCTGCCGCGCCAGATCAGCCGCGTACGGCAAAGCCGACTCGGCGCAACGGCTGAAATCGGTCGGCAGCAGAATGGAACGAATGTTCATAAAGACTAAAGTGATGAGTGACGAGTGATGAGTGATGAGTAATAAGTCAAAGGCTTTCACTCATTACTCATCACTCATCACTCATCACTTTTCCGGCTCGTCATTCTACACGCAGAGAGGCTTGTTTGACAGCCCCCTACCCCTTTGTTACCATTTTCGCCGTTTCCTACCTGAACGACTTTTTCGCCAGTTACTCCCGTCCGGAGATCAAAGACATGTCAACTTTAACATCCGACAGCAACTATATCGGCATTAATGTTTCCCGCGCGTCGCTCGCCGCCGCGCTCGTCTCGCACGAAGGACAGGTGCTCGCGCGCCGCGACAGTGCGCTTGAGAACGGCGACCTCCCCGCCCAACTCACGCGCCTCGTCGCCGAACTGCGCGACACTGCGCCCGCACCTGTAGGCGCGCTCGGACTGGGCGTGCCCGGCCTCGTCAACCCGGAGACGGGTCGCGTCGTCGTCTCCTCCGATCTCCCCTCGGTCGTCCGCGCCGATTTGCAGACCGAACTCACGCGCACGACGAATCTCCCCATCACGCTCGTCAACGATGCGAACGCCGCCGCCTACGGCGAGTACAGCGCGGGCGCGGGACGCGGCAGCCGCAACATGTTCTACGTCACCATCGGCACAGGCATCGGCGGCGCGCTCATCCTCGACGGCAAACTCTGGTATGGCGATTCGGGCTTCGCGGGCGAGTTCGGCCACATCACCATCGACCGCGAAGGCATCGAGTGCACCTGCGGCAACACGGGCTGCCTCGAAACCGTCGCCTCCGCGCCCAACATCGTCCGCCGCACGCACGAACGGCTCATCCGCGACAGCACTTCATCCTTGACGCGTCTCGGCCTCAACAAAAACTTCACCGCCGCAGACATCGCCCACGCCGCCAACGAAGGCGACGACTTCGCCATGCTCATGATCGAGCGCACGGGTCGCTACATCGGCACCGCCGTCGCCGCCGTCATCAACCTGCTGAACATCCAGCGCATCGTCCTCGGCGGCGGCGTCATGGACGCGGGCAAGTTGATCCTCGACCCCATCATCCGCGAAGCCGGACGCCGCTCCTTCCAACCCTGCTTCGAAGCCACACAGATCGTCGCCGCCACCCTCGGCGCGGACGCCGTCCCCACCGGCGCGGCCATGCTCGCACGCAACGCGGCGACCACTAAGTAGCTGTTTCAGGCAACCGGCTTTCCAGACGGGCGCGCGTGCGGTTTCGCGCCCGTTTTGTTATGTTAAGCCGTCAGCCATTAGCTTTCAGCTTTTGTTTCCGCTAATCGCTGACGGCTAATTGCTAACGGCTTAAATAATGAATCCAGAACGCATCAGAAATTTTTCGATCATCGCGCATATCGATCATGGCAAGTCCACTCTGGCCGACCGCCTGTTGGAGTTGACGGGCGCGGTCGCGGGGCGCGACATGGAAGCGCAGGTGCTCGACAACATGGACCTGGAGCGCGAGCGCGGCATCACCATCAAAGCCCACGCCGTCAGGCTCGATTATCGCGCCGACGACGGCACGGATTACGTCTTGAACTTGATCGACACGCCGGGGCACGTGGATTTCAGTTACGAAGTGTCGCGGAGTTTGTCTGCGTGCGAGGGCGCGTTGCTGGTGGTTGACGCGTCGCAGGGCGTCGAAGCGCAGACGCTGGCGAACACGTATCTGGCGATTGAGAACAATCTGGAGTTCGTGCCGGTCATCAACAAGATCGACCTGCCGGGCGCGGAGCCTGACAAGGCCATCGAGCAGATCGAGCAGGTGATCGGGTTGGACACGTCGAACGCCGTCTTGACGAGCGCGAAGACGGGCGTGGGCGTCCACGAAGTTCTGGAAGCCATCGTGCGCGATGTGCCCTATCCCAAAGGCGACCCCGACGCGCCGCTCAAAGCGCTCATCTTCGATTCGTGGTACGACGCTTATCGCGGCGTGATCGTGCTCTTCCGCGTCATCGACGGGCGCATCAAGCCGGGCATGAAGATACGTTTCTTCAACACGGGGCGCGACTATCTGGTCGAAGCCATTGGCGTGAACCGCCCGCGACCGACGCCGATTAGCGAACTCGGCGTGGGCGAAGTCGGTTTCCTGACCGCTTCGATCAAGACGGTGGCCGACGTGCAGATCGGCGACACGATCACGGAAGCAGCGCGACCGACGACCGTGCCCTTCCCCGGTTTCCAGGAGATCAAGCCGATGGTCTTCGCGGGTCTTTATCCCGTCGAAGCCAACCAATACGAAGAACTGCGCGACGCGCTCGACAAGTTGCGTTTGAACGATGCCTCGTTCTTCTACGAGCCGGAATCTTCCACCGCGCTCGGCTTCGGTTTTCGCTGCGGCTTCCTCGGACTGCTCCACATGGAGATCGTGCAGGAGCGTCTGGAACGCGAGTTCAACCTCGATCTCATCACCACCGCGCCCGGCGTGCGTTATCGCGTGACGACGACCGACAACGAGGTCTTGGAGATCGACTCGCCCGCGAAGATGCCCGACCCCGCGCGCATCCAGCAGATCGAAGAGCCGGTCATTCTCGCCACGATCCTCACCTCCGACGAATATCTCGGCGGCATCCTTCCGCTCCTCGAAGAGAAGCGCGGCGTGCAGCGCAAGTTCGAGTACATCGCGGCGAAGCGCGTGATGCTGACGTATGAGTTGCCGCTGAACGAGATCGTGCTCGACTTCTACGACCGCCTCAAGTCCGTCTCACGCGGCTACGCTTCACTCGACTATCATTTCGCGGATTACTGGACGAGCGATCTCGTCAAACTCGACATCCTCGTCGCGGGCGAACCCGTGGACGCCCTCTCTCTCATCGTGCACCGCACCAACTCCGAGTCGCGCGGTCGCGCCCTCGCGGAGAAGATGCGGCAGTTGATCCCGCGCCAACTTTTCGAAGTGCCGATTCAAGCCGCCATCGGCAACAAAGTGATCGCGCGCGAAACCGTCAAAGCGATGGGCAAGAACGTGATCGCCAAGTGCTACGGCGGCGACATCTCGCGCAAGCGCAAACTGCTGGAGAAACAGAAAGAAGGCAAGAAACGCATGAAACGCGTCGGGCGCGTCGAAATCCCGCAGGAAGCCTTCCTCGCCGTGTTGAAAGTGAACGAATAGAACCTTCCTCGCAAAAGGAGTAGTTGAGATGAAGCGTCTGCTGTTTGTCTCGCTCTTTTGTCTCGCCTCTACAATCTCATACGCGCAGCATCACGCGACGGCTCCGGCGGGCACGGGCGCGGTCGTGCTCCTGCCCGGACTCGGCGAGCACCATCACCCGACTTCAACCACGAACGCGGAAGCGCAGCGCTTCTTCGATCAGGGACTCATCCTCGTCTATGGCTTCAACCATGACGAGGCGGTGCGTTCTTTCCGTCGCGCCGCCGAACTCGATCCGCAAATGGCGATGGCGCATTGGGGCATCGCGCTCGCCGTCGCGCCCAACTACAACTCGACGACGATGGACGAGGCGCGTCGCAAGACGGCTGACGAGGCGATTAAAAAAGCTCTCGCGCTCGCGGCGAAAGCGCCGGAGCACGAACGCGCCTATATCGAAGCGATGCGCAGGCGTCTCCCCGGCGACGCCCCGGCAGACCAGAAGAAACTCTCGCTCGACTACAAAGAAGCGATGGCCGCGCTCGTCCAGCGTTACCCGGACGACCTCGAAGCCGCCACGCTCTACGCAGACAGCCTGATGATCTTGAACGCGTGGAAACTCTGGTCGCCGGACGGACGACCCGCGACGGGGACGGAAGAGATCGTCGCCGTGCTGGAATCGGTCTTGCGGCGCAACCCGAATCACATCGGGGCAAACCATCTCTACATCCACGCCGTCGAGGCGTCGCCGCTGCCGGAGCGTGCGCTGCCGAGCGCGGACAGGCTCGGCGGGTTGTCGCCCGCGGCGGGTCATCTCGTACACATGCCCGCGCACATCTATCAACGGCTCGGCGACTACGAAGCGTCTGCGCGCGTCAACGATCTGGCCGCGCGTGCCGACCGCGCATACATCGAAGCCAACGGCGCGCAGGGCATCTATCCGGCGGCTTACTACAGCCACAACCTGCATTTCCTCGCCGCCGCCTACAGCATGCAGGGACGTTTCCGCGACGCGCTCGCAGCCGCAGAGGGGCTTGAAGCGAACGTCCGCCCGAGGCTTTCGGAGATGTCCTTTCTGGAAGACTTCCTGCCCACGAAGACGCAGTTGCTCGTGCGCTTCCGTCGTTGGGACGACATCCTCAAATCGCCGGAGCCGCCCGCCTCTCAAACTTACACGAACGCCCTCTGGCATTGGGCGCGTGCGCTCGCATACGCCGCGACGGGCAAGAAGGAGAGCGCGTCGGCGGAACAAAAAATCTTTGCCGCCGCCTTCAAAGCTCTGCCTGCGGGTGCGCGCTTCGGCGCAAACGCCGGGCGCGACGTGTTGCAGATCGCCGAACACGTCCTCGCCGCGAGGCTGGCGAGCGCGCGCGGCGAACGCAAACTCGCCGTCGAACTCTTGCGTCAGGCCGTCGCCGCCGAAGACGCGCTGCACTATAGCGAGCCGCCCGATTGGTACTACCCGCCGACGCGCGAGTCGCTCGGCGGCGCGCTCTTCGCGGGCGGCGAATACACGGAGGCGGAGAGGGTCTTTCGCGCCGAACTCGAACGCAATCGCCGCAACGGTCGCGCGCTCTTCGGGCTGTCCGAAAGTTTGCGTGCGCAGGGGAAAACTTACGCCGCCGCGCTCGTGCGTCAGGAATTCGAGCGCGCATGGAAGAACGCCGACACGCAACTCAAGATCGAAGACCTCTGAACCGTTAACGAGGAATGAAAAGCAGGAGTCAGAAAATAGAATCCAGAAGTCAGAATACAGGAGTCAGAATAAAACGTGCGCGTCTCTTTATTTCTGACTCCTGTATTCTGTTTTCTGTCTTCTCCTTCATCGTTTTTCTCTACGTCTCTGCGTTGAAGTTTTTGGTTCCGTTTGAATTGCAATCAGCCAGCAAATAAGTAGAATGGAGACTCGATCAATAGCCGAGTCGGAAGCGAGTTGAATGGTATGAACATCACGCTGACGTTCCCTCCCTGGTAACTTTCTAATCCCGCAATCCTACCTTCTCACGCGCCGCCGCCCGCGCGACGGCTCAGGTATGCTCTTGCCTGCACGTGGATTCCTCCGCCCGGAAGAACGCTTTTTTTCGCTCACTACCCCGAAGCGTTCACACTTCCAAACGAGAGGAATCCGTAAATGTCGAATCATGTCCGGGCGAACTCCGCCGTGCCTCCGGCACGCACGGCCTCGGCGCGTGCGTTGCGTCGCGTCACTTTAACTTTTCTCGCAATAGAATTTCTGGACGAACTCGTTGACGGCTCGCGTCAGGCCGCGTGGCCGCTCATCCGTCGCGACCTCTCGCTCTCCTACACGGAGATCGGGCTGCTGCTCACGATTCCGAACCTCGTGGCGAGCATCGTCGAACCTCCGCTCGATCTGCTCGGCGATACCCGACACCGCCGCGCGATCATCCTCGGCGGCGGCCTCTCTTTCGCGCTCGCCATGCTCTTCGTTTCGCTGAGCACGGGTTTCCTCTTTTTGCTGCTGGCTTTCGTGCTCTTCTACCCGGCGTCGGGCGCGTTCGTCAGTTTGTCGCAGGCCGCACTGATGGACTCCGCACCCGCGCGGCGCGAGCAGAACATGGAGCGTTGGGCTTTCGCCGGATCGCTCGGCATCGTCGCCGGGTCGCTCGCGATAAACGCCACCGTCTCTGCGGGCGCGAGTTGGCGCGTCTGGTTCGCAGCGATGTCCGCGCTCTCTCTGTTGCTCGTGCTGGCCGCGCGCCGTTCTATTTTCGACGCGCCCGCCGCCTCCGTCGCCGTCGCTGGCTCACAAGATGAACATGCGGGCATCCGGCAGGGCGCACGCGACGCGCTCGGTGCGCTGCGTCGCGGGGAGGTGCGGCGTTGGCTCGTGCTGCTGCAATTCTCCGACCTCATGCTCGACGGCTTTCACGGTTTTCTCGCGCTCTACTTCGTAGACGTGGTCGGCCTGACGGACGCACGCGCAGGGCTGGCGATTGCCGTCTGGACCGTAGTTGGACTCGGCGGCGACTTCCTGCTCATACCGCTGCTGGAACGCGTGCGCGGCCTCAGTTACCTGCGTTGGAGCGCGGCGGCGATGCTCTTTCTCCTCCCGGCCTTCCTGCTCACGCCGAACGTTCCGGCCAAACTCTTCCTGCTCGGATTGATAGGCATCACGAACGCCGGTTGGTATTCGATCCTCAAGGCGCAACTCTATTCGTCGCTGCCCGAACGAAGCGGCGCAGTGCTCGCGCTCGACAACGTCGCGGGCTTCATCGGCGGCTCCGTCCCGTTCGCGCTCGGACTCTTTGCAGAGCATTTTGGCCTGAGCCGGATGATGTGGCTTTTGCTCGCCGCGCCGCTCGCTCTGCTCTTCGCCATTCCGCGAAGGGAAAAAAGTTTTCAGACATGATAGGCTAATGTTTCGACGCCTGCCGCCAATTCGCGTCCGAGAGATTTCGGGCGCTTTCGGGAGATCCGGCGCGACCCGGCGACCGCAGCCGTCGAATTAACAATTAAGGGTAGTGCAACCGGCGACGCAAATTGTCGCTTCCAAGTAAGCCATGAAAAATTTAACCTCGTACCGCTTTTTCACGAAAACGCTCGTCCCGCGCCTCCTGCTCGCGCTCGCCTGCCTGCTGGCGACGGGGCAGGCCGCGTTCGCGCAGGAGACGAGGCCGACACCGCAAACGCCGCCGCAGCAGAATCCGGCGGACGATGTCCTGCGCGTCAGCACGACGCTCGTGCAGACGGACGTGTCCATAGTTGATAAGCAGGGGCAGTTCGTAGAGGGCTTGCAGCGCGAGCAGTTCGAGTTGAAGGTTGACGGCAGGCCGCAGCCGATTCTCTTTCTGGAACGCGTTACGGCGGGCGGCGCGTCCGAGGCGGCGCGCATCGCGGCGGCGCGCGGCGAGACGGCGGCGGCGGTCGCCAACTCCGAGGCTGCCGACTACGGGCGCAGCGTAATCTTCTTCGTGGACGATCTGCACCTGACGCCTTCAGGCATCGTGCGCGCACGCCAGTTGTTGCTCAACTTCATCGACCGCGAGATGACGCCGGGCACGCAGGTGTTGATCGCGTCGGCGAGCGGGCAGCTCGGATTTTTGCAACAGTTCACGAGCGAGCGGGAGGCGTTGCGCGCCGCCGCCGGAAAACTTTCATACTTCCCGCAGGCCGCGCTCGACAACGAGCGGCCAATCATGTCGCCCTATCTGGCGATGGCGATTGATCGCGGCGACCGCGAGGCGACCGCCTACATGATGCGACAGATGTTGAGCACGGAAAACGCGGTCAGGCTGCGCGCGAGCCGCATCCGGCGGCAGGCCGCACTGCTCAGCAGCGCGACGTTCACCTCTCTGGAAAGCGTCGTCCGGCTGCGCAGCCCTCTGCCCGGACGACAGACGCTCTTCTACATCTCCGAGGGCTTTGCCTTCGACAGCCAGGAAGCCGACATCAACTACAAGCTCCAACGCGTGACGGACGCCGCCGCGCGCACCGGCACGGTTATCTACACGCTCGACGCGCGCGGCCTGAGCGTCGGGATGGAGTCGCTCGACGCGAGCAGCGGCGGCAGCCCCGACCCGGAGTTGAACGGCTACAATCCGATGGGAGAGTTGAGCGCGTCGCAGGAAATCTTGCGCGCGGTGGCCGCCGACACGGGCGGTCGCGCCCTGCTCAACACGAACGCACTGGAAGCGGCGGTCGCAAGGACGCTGGCCGAGACGGCGAACTACTACGTGCTCGCGTGGCGACCCGAAGGGGCGTTGGCCTCAACGGAAGGCGCGCCGAAATTCCGCAAGCTCAATATCACCGTCAAAGGCCGACCGGAGTTGACCGTGCGCTTGCGGCGCGGCTTCCTGAACGCGCCCACCGTGAGCGCGCCCGTCGCCGCAAACGCGCCCGTCGCCGGTCGCACGGTAGCGGCGACGGCAGGCACGGCGAAGGCCGCCCTCAACGCGACGCTCAACGCGCCCGTCGCGCGCCGCGAGCTTCTCGTAGATACTTACCCGCTCTTCGCCAACGACGAGCAGGCGGGTTCGGTCGTGCTCGCTCCCGTACAACTCGCCAACGACCGCCTACAGTTCACCACCGTAGGCGACAAGCAGCAAGCCTCAGTCGATCTGGCCTGCATCGTGCTCGACGACAAAGGCAAAGTCGTCTTCAGCGAGGGCAAGACGATGACCGTGACGGGGGGCGCGGCGAATGCTGCGAACTCCGCGACGGGCGGCGAGCGCGGTAAATTCTTCACCAGCTTTTCAGTTCCGATCAGCGCGCCGGGCTTGTACCAGTTTCGCGTCGCCGCGCACGACAACCTGAGCGGGCTTGTCGGCAGCACGTACCGTTGGGTCGAAGTTCCAGACCTGAAAGCGAAGCGTCTCTCGCTCAGCAGCCTGTTCCTGAGCGAGGCGCGGAGAGCGAACGCAGGAGGGGCGGCAGACGCATCGCAGGAGACGCTCAAAGCCGACCGGCGTTTCGCGCGCACGTCCGGCCTGTTGCTGCAATTCCAGATCTACAACGCCGCACGCAGGGCGGATGCCGGTGCGCCCGACGCAGAGGTGGAAGTCAAGGTGCTCGACGGCAACAACCGCGTCGTGCTGAACGCGCCGCCGCGCAAAGCGTCGGTCGCGGGCGACCCGGCGCGCATTCCCTACGCGGCGGAGATCCCGCTCGGCAAGTTGACCACCGGCGCATATTCGCTCCAGGTCACGGTCACGGACGCAATCGCGCGCACGAACGCGACGCGGCGCGTTGATTTCACAGTCAGGTGAAGCCGCTTCGCGCCCGGCGTCCATCCGGCGCGAATTGGCAGAGGCACGACGTTACACCGCACCAGATCATGCACGTCACACGAGTCGAACTAGACAACATTAAATCTTACGAGCGCGCCGACTTCTCTTTCGAGCCGGGCACGACCGCCATCGTCGGCCCCAACGGCGCGGGCAAGACCACGATCCTCGAAGCCATCGCGTGGACTCTGTTCGACACGCTCGACTACAGCAAGGACGATTTCCTGCGGCGCGGCGCGAAGAAGGGTTCGGTGCGCGTCACCTTCGAGAGCGACGTTGACGGCAGGCGTTACACCGTCTACCGCGACACGGCCAACGGCTATTACATCTACGACCCCGAACTCAAACTCAAGCTCGAAGAGAAGAAGGCCAACGTCGCGCCGATGCTCGGAAAACTTCTCGGCATCGAAGCCGGGACGGACTTGCCCGCGCTCTTCAAGTCGGCCATCGGCGTGCCGCAAGGCTTGCTCACAGCCGACTTTCTCAAAACGTCGAGCCAGCGCAAGGCCGCTTTCGACCGCCTGCTCAAAGTTGAAGAGTACCGGGAGGGCGCGGAACGCCTGCGCGACACGGTGAACCTGATCCGCGAACGCGTCTCCGAAACGCGCGAGCGCATCGGTCGCGCCGAAGGCACGCTCGCGCGCTACGAAGAGATGACGGCAGAACACAAGACGACCGAGGCGCGCGCGCGCGAACTGGCGGACGCGCTCGCCGCCTTGCAGCGCGAAGTCGTGGAGCGCAAAGGGCGCGTCGCGGCGTTTGAAGAGGGCGAGCGGCGCGTGAACGAGTCGCTGACGCGCGCGGAACGCGCCGAGGTCGAACGCAAGGCCGCCGAACGCTCGCGCGCCGAAGTCCAGAGCAAACTCGACGAAGCCCTCCGCGCACGCGCGCAGCAGCAGGCTTCCGCCGCAGACTATCAGGCGCACCTCGATGCGCTCGCGGAATTGTCGCGGCTCGAAGCGGAACGCGCGGAGCGCGAACGCCTGCTCGGCGAGATGAACCGCGTGGCGAATCTGCTGGCCGCCGCCGAATCGGACGTGCGCCGTCTCACCCTCGCGCTCGAAGCGGCGGGGCGTGCGCGCGAATCGCTCGCGGAGATCGAGCGCGAAGTGAGCGCGCAGGAAGAGTTGGAGCGCGAGCGCGAACGCCTGCGCGAGTTGCGTTCGCACGCGCTCGCCGCACGCGAGCAACTTGCGCGTCTCGACGCGGAACTCAACAACCTGCGCGCGCAGCACGCGCAGACCCGCGAACAACTCAGGCAGGCCGAGCGCGCGCAGGCCGCTCCCGCGCGCGTCGCGCAACTGGAGAGCGAACAACTGGGAATCCACAACGCGCTCAGCCGCGCCGAGAAGGCCGCGACCGACCGCAAGCATCTCACCAACCAGCGCAGGGATTTGACGCGCGAGATCAAACGGCTGCAAGAGACGGTCGGCGCGCTCGAACGCAAAATGCGCGACCTTGAGAGCCGCGCCGCCGGAGCCGAGCGCGCCGCCGAACTCGAAGCGAGCGGGCGCGAACTCGCCGAACAGTCGGCGCACCTGCGCGCAGAGATCGCGCGCGACGAAAAGATGCGAGCCGAAGTGAAAGGCGGCCTCTGCCCGATCCTCTCCGAGCGCTGCCTGAACATCGGCGAAGGCCAGACGCTCGAAGGCTATTTCAAAGATCACCTGACGGCGAACCGCACGCAGTTGCAGACCGTGCAGGCCGAGGCCACGCGCGTCGAAAAGCAGGTACGCACGGCGCGCGAGGCGGGCGTCGCGCTCGTCCAGTTGGAGCGGGAACGCGCGCAACTCGCGCACGAACGCCAGTTGCTCGGCGCGCGCGAGTCGCTGCTCTCGACGCTCGACCGCGAGTTGGCCGCGCTTCCCTCAGACGACCGCGCGCTTGACGAGTTGCGAAGTAAATTGATCGGCGTCGATGCAGACCTCATCAACGCGCGCGAGGCTCTGCTGCGCTACGCCGAGCTTGAGCCGCTTGGCGCACGGCTCAAAGAGATCGAAGAGGAGGGCAAGCGCAAGAAGGAAGCCCGCGCCGAACTCGCCGCCAACGCCAGCGCCATCGAATCGCTCGAACGCGACATCGCGGAGACGGACAGACGCCTGCGCGCCTTGAACGACCCGCGCGCACGCCTCAACCTGAAACGCGCCGAAGCCGAACAGGAGACGACGCTGCAAGCGGAAGTCGCGGGAGCGCGCGACGCGACGGGCGCGCTCGAACGCGAACGCGCCGGACTCGAAGAGCAGTCGCAGCGTTTTCAAAACTTCGCCACCGAGTGGACGGCGACGCTCGCGCGCCGCGACGCAACCGCTCCGGCCTATCGCCTCTATCTCGAAAGCGCATCGCTCGCGGCGACGCTTGGCGTGCGCGAAGCGGAAGTCAGCCGCGCCACCGAGGAGAGCGCACGCGCGGCGCGCGAAGCGGAAACCGCGCAGGCAGAACACGCTGAGGCCGTCGCCGCTTACGACCGCGCCGCGCATTCGTCCGAACGCGACGCGCTCGCCCTCGCGCTCGCCTCCGAAGCGAACACCACGGCCAGACTCGAACACGCGCGCGAGACGGCGGAGAGACTGGCCGCAGAGATCGCGCGGCTCGAAGAGGTGCGCGCCCGCTGGCAGGAGGAGATTCGCGCGCAGGATCGCTTGAAGCGTCTGGACGAAACGACCGAGTTCATGCGCGACGTTCTCAAAAAAGCCGGACCCGAAGTGACGCGCAGCTACGTGGCGCACATCTCGGTCGAGGCGAATCAATTCTTCCGCGAGATCACGGGCGACGCAGGCAGGACGCTCCGCTGGTCGAGCGATTACGAGATCATGCTCGAAGAGAACGGCCACGAGCGTTCGTTCGTCAATCTCTCCGGCGGCGAGCAGATGGTCGCCGCTCTCTCCGTGCGCCTCGCGCTCCTCAAGCAACTCTCGGACATACGCATCGCCTTCTTCGACGAGCCGACGGTGAACATGGACGCCGAGCGGCGCGAAAACCTCGCGCGCCAGATCGGGCAGGTGCGCCACTTCAACCAACTCTTCGTCATCTCCCACGACGACACGTTTGAGGAAGCGGTTGATCATGTGCTGGTCCTCACGGGCGAGCATGAGGCGGCGGCTTGATGAGCGCGCCGCGTTTGAAGGAAGTGACGATCTACTGCGACGGGTCGAGTCTGGGCAACGGGCAAGCGGAGACACGCGCGGCGGCGGTCGCGCTCCTGAACTTTCGCGACCGCTGGCGCGCCTTCGGTTGCTATCTCGGTTCGGCGACGAACCAGCAGGCCGAGATCGTGGCCGCCGCCATCGGACTCGAACAACTGCGCGAGCCGTGCCGCGTGCGCGTGCTCACGGATTCGCGTTACGTGGTCGAGACGATGGCCGGACGCTTTCGGCGCAAGTCCAACCATGAATGGTGGGAGCGTCTGGACAAGGCGCGCGAGAAACATCGCATCGAGTGGGAATGGATCAAAGGCCACGCCGGACACAACGCGCAGGAGGCTGTAGACAAAGCCGCGCGCCGCATCGCCGCCCTCGGTCGGGTTGACGAAAGCGTGCTGCGCGAGGCCGCGCAGACGCTCAACCCATCTCATGGCGGCTAAACTGGAAACGCGCCCGCGAGAATGTTAAGTTTGAGCCGGAATATTTGTCGGGTTTGTGTCTCAGGATCATTATTCTCCCCGCGTTGATTCATGTCGAGTTCCGTCCACATCGTTTCACCCCTGCGCGCGCGCGTCGTTCTGATGCTCGCGCTTTGCGGCGTGCTCGCGGCGGGTGCGGCGACGGCGCAGACGCGCGGTTGGCTGTGGCAGAATCCGCTGCCGCAGGGGAACGCGATTCACGCGCTGCGGTTCGCGGCGGATAAGCAGCACGGCTGGGCGACCGGCGCAGACGGCGCGATCCTACACACGGACGACGGCGGCTACGAGTGGGAGGCGCAAGGCGCGCCCGTTAACACGACGCTCTACGGTCTGTTCGTTAAGGATAAGCAGACGGCGGTGGCCGTCGGCGCACGCGGCGTCGTGCTCACGACGGAGAACGGCGGCGAGCGTTGGCTCGTGCGTCCCACGAACGTCAAAGATCATCTCTACAACATAACCTTCGCCGGAGACGACGCGCGGCACGGTTGGGCTTGCGGAACCTACGGGCGCATCATCGCCACGACCGACGGCGGGCGCACCTGGCGCGAGCAAACGTCCGGCGTGGCGGCGCATCTCTTCTCGATCTCTTTCGGCGACAAACAGACGGGCGTGGCCGTCGGCGCGAACGGCACGATGCTCACGACGACGGACGGCGGCGCAAACTGGAAAAGCCAGCCGCAGGCGAAAGAGTTTCCGTTGACGGGCGTAGCCTTCGCGGGTGCGACGCGGCGCGCGGTGGCGGTCGGCTACGGCGGTCTGGTCTTGAAGACGGACGACGGCGGCGCGACGTGGGCGCGCGTCGAAGTCTATCAACAGGCCGATCTCTTAACCGTCTATTTTATAGACGAGCAGCACGGTTGGGCGGCGGGCAACGACGGCGTCGTGCTCACGACGGCAAACGGCGGCGAGACGTGGCTGCCCGTCAGCGTGAAGACGCAGCCGCGCCTGACCACGATCCACTTCGCCGATACGACGACAGGATGGGCGGCGGGCGGCGACGGCCTGATGCTGCGCACGGACGACGGCGGCCTCGAATGGCGCAGGCTCTCGGAAGGTGGGCGCGAAGACCTCGCGGACATCTTCTTCCTCGACGGTTCGCGCGGCTGGGCGGTCGGTTCGCGCGGGCGGATTCTCTACACGGCTTCGGGCGGCAAGCGTTGGACGGTGCGCCCTTCCGGCGTCACGGTGCGTCTCACGCACGTCTTCTTCGTGAACGAGACGCACGGCTGGGCGGTTGGCGACGCGGGCACGATCCTGCGTTCGACCAACGGCGGCATCACCTGGGCGAAGTCCGACGTGCTCATCACACACGAACTGTCGGGCGTCCACTTCGCCGACGAAAAGCGCGGCATCGCGGTCGGCGCACGCGGCACGATCCTCTCCACGGAAGACGGCGGCGAGACGTGGCGGCAGAGGCGTTCGGACACGATCACTTGGCTCGAAGATGTCTCGTATGCGGGCGAGCGCGTGGCCGTGGCCGTCGGCGCGCAGGGCATGATCCTGCGCACAGAAGACGGCGGCGAGACGTGGCGTTACGTGGAGACGAACAGCAAGGAATGGTTCTACAGCGTCGCCTTCGCAGATGGGCGGCGCGGCTTCATCGTCGGCGAGGGCGGTTTGATCCTGCGGACGGACGATGCCGGGTTGAAGTGGAAGCAACAGGAGAGCAAGGTCAAGCTCAGCCTCTTCGCCATCTCGGTCGCCACGCCGCTCGACGCGCTCATCGTGGGCGAACAGGGGCGCGTGATGCTGACCAAAGACGGCGGCGAGAATTGGGACGCGCTCGCCAGCGCGACGAGCGTGCCGCTCTTTTCGGTCGCGTATCGCGGCGGCTCCGCCGCTTGGGTGGCGGGGCGCGGCGGCGCGATCCTGCGTCGCACGGACGCGGTCGCCACCATCAACATTCCCCGCCCGAAACTGCCGCCCGCGCTGCGCGGCAAAAAACCGAAGTTGGAGACAGACGACGAAGCCCCCGTCAACGAACGCGATATCCCCCCCGCTCTCCCGCGCGACAAAAAACGCCCGCCCTCAAGCTGACGTTACGAGGCGGAACGAAGCGCGGACGCCGGACTGTCTCGCCATTGGCAAAAACAGCCCCAATTCTGCGATACTGAAGGTAGACGAAAAACCGCCGGAGAGTGGCCGAAAAAAACGATGATGTCCTGTCCAGTTTGCGCTCATGAAAATCCAGACGGCGTGCGGTTCTGCGTCAAGTGCGGCTGGCAGTTGATCCAGACGGCGGCTGGCGGCAACGAAACCGTCGGACTGTTTCCGGCGAAAGCGTCCAGCGCTTTAGGGGACGACATACACGCGACCGCCGCGCCGCCCACCAGCCAACTGCAACAGGGCGAGGACGCGGGCACGCAGGAGTTCACCCCGCAGGACTTTCTCGTCCTCGTCGTTGACGACACGGTTGACAACCTCGTCATCATCAGCCTGCACCTGCAACAATCCGGCTATCGCGTCGTCACGGCGACGAACGGCGAAGAGGCGATCAAAGTCGCCGCGCTCACCAACCCCGACCTGATCCTGATGGACTTGAGCATGCCCGGCCTCGACGGCCTCGGCGCGACGCGAAAGATACGCGAGCACCCGACGCTGCGCCCCGTGCCCGTCGTCGCCGTCACCGCCTTCAACACCGAAGGCTTCAAGCGCGCCGCCCACGACGCAGGCTTCGACGGCTACATCACCAAACCGATCGACTTCGAACGCCTCAACGATCTCATACGCAGCCTCCTGCCCGTGAAGAAACCCGACGACCTCGACACGCTCGGCGGCGGCGACGAATGAAAAAGCGCAGGCCGCGCATGTAGAACGCGGCCTGCGCCAACTTCCATTTTCCCCGACACCTTTCGGACGCACCCGCTAGATGCGCACGCGATGCTCTTTCGCGTAGCTGTAAGCGGTGTACGCGGCGACGACGTGGCACACCCAGCCGAGCATGCCGCCCGTCCCCAGCCAGAAGCCGGGCGTCAGGATCAACCATAAAATGCCCGCCAGAATCCGACCGTTATACAACTGCCCCAGTCCGGGTATCACAAAACTCAACAGACCTGCCAGAAAAGGATCACGCATCGCTATCAACCTCCGTGCAGACTATACGTGTGCTCCCGCGCCTTTGTTCGCGGGAAAAAAGTTGGCTGCCAGTTGTCAGCCGCATGCGATCAACTGTCAGCCATCAAACCATCTGCCCTCTTCAAACACCACAGGCCGCGCCTCTTTTGCCGGTAGCTGAAGGCTGACAGCTAATCGCTCACGGCTTACTTGTCCACGCGGCGCACGTCAACGATCTCGGCGTGAAAGGCGCGCAGGACTTGTTGCACCGAAGGATGATTCTCGGCCAACTCGCGCAGGGCGCGCTGCTCTTCCGCTTCCGCATCGCGCGCCGTCGGCAACTGCGCGCTCTCGCTCTTATCTTTAACGACGATGCTCACGCTCATCTCGCGTCCGCACACGCTCTCACACACTTCGCGCAAAAGTTTCACGCTCTCCGGCTTGGCGAGGCTCTCGCGCAGGTGCTTCGACTCCGGCGCAAACTCCACATACAACTCTTCGCCCTCGAACGACACTTTGCGCGCACCCTCAAGCGCGATGGCGAGAAAAGGCTTGCGCCTGTCCTCAAGCCCCGTCTTGATCTGCTCGATGATGCCGCCCGCATCGCCTGTCGCCTGTGAAGATGCGCCCGGCGTGTATTGACTCGTGGGCGTCGTGCGTGCGGCTGTCGTCGTCGCTGGTGCGAACCTGTTGTTGGCGTCCGGCGACGGCGGAGGCACGAGTTTGAGCGGCGGAGGCGTGGTCGAATACGGATCGTCCCACGGCGACTCTTCCCACGGCGGCGTGTCCGCCGCAGAAGATGCTGCCGACGCTGTTGTTGTCGTCGCTCCCGGCATCACCGGCGGGGCGTTCGGCGAAACGGGAGTCTCACGTTGTTTCGGCGCGGCGGGGTTGAAGTTCTCCGCACCGTTCGCCCGTGGCGTCGCCGCTTGAGGCACAGGCGACGACGCATCCTGCGGCTTCGCTTCGTACGACGACGCGGGCGGGGCGGAAGCGCGCGAGGCGGGAGGCGCGCCCCTGCCGCCGCTACTACTGCTACTGCCGCCCATGCCCCCGCTTCCCCCGCGCGGCGCGCTGCCGCTGCCGCCGCTCGCGGGCGGTGCAGGCGCACCCGAACTTGCGTGGGGAGCTTTGCCCGTGCGCAGAGCCTCTTCGAGCGCGTTCAAGCGTTCGAGAATCACGCCGAGCGGCGCGAGACGGCGCATCTCGATCAACTTGACCAGACCGATTTCGAGTTGATAACGCGGTTGCGCCGCGCCCTCCCGGAGCGTGCGTTCCGTCTCCGTCAAACTGTGAAAGAAGCGCACGAGATCAGACTCCGAGAATTCGCCCGCCATGCGCGCCAGTTCCCTGCGTTCCGCGTCGCTCGCGTCCACGGCTTCCGCCGCTTCGCCCGCCACTTTCAAGACCAGCAGATCGCGCACATGCGATAACAGGTCGCGGCAAAAGTTTCTCAAGTCGTGGCCGCGCATCACGAGATCGTCAACCACTGCGAGCGCGTCTTTCGGCGTACTTTCGGCAATCGAGCGCATGATGCGCGTGCGCAATTCCGCCCCGGCGATGCCGAGCGCGGCTTCCACGTCCGCAACGTTGATCTCCGCGTCGCTGAAACTGATGACCTGATCGAAAGCCGACTGCGCATCGCGCATCGAGCCTTCGCCCGCACGCGCGATCTCGCGCAGGGCTTCGTCCGCGACGTTGATCTTCTCGGCGTCGGCGATGAGCCGCAGCCGTTCGGCGATGCGCGCCGTGGCGATGGTGCGAAACTCGAACTGCTGGCTGCGCGAGAGGATCGTGTCGGGGATTTTGTGCGACTCGGTGGTTGCCATGATGAAGACGACGCGCGGCGGCGGTTCTTCCAGCGTCTTCAGGAGCGCGTTGAAGGCCGCGCCCGAAAGCATGTGAACTTCGTCGATGATGAAGACTTTATAACGGTCGCGCGCAGGGCTGATGCCGACCGTATTGATGATCGATTCGCGCACGTTATCGACGCCCGTGTTCGAGGCCGCGTCGATTTCGAGCACGTCAATCGAACGCCCTTCGGCCACCTCGCGGCACGAAGCGCACTGATCCGGGTCGGTCGTCTTGCAAGGGGTCGCCGTCGGGCGTTGGAACTTATGGCAGTTGAGGGCTTTGGCGAGCAGGCGTGCCGTCGTCGTCTTCCCCACGCCGCGTGCGCCGGAGAAGAGATAAGCGTGATGGAGGCGTTCGTGTTCGAGCGCGCCGCAGAGCGTCCGCGTGATCGGCTCCTGCCCGGTCACTTCCTCGAAAGTTTGCGGACGCCATTTGCGTGCGATGACTTGATAAGCCATAAAGCTGTGGGTCGTTCCTGGTCAGTAATCCGTTGTCAGTGGTCAATTCGCGGTAGTAGACGCTTCTTGGCGGTCGTTCGTTTTTTCTAAAAGCTCGATGCGGTTGTCGAAGGGGTCGAAGAAGGAGAAGCGTTCGATCCCTGCGAGCGCGATTTCGTCTTTCGTCCGCACGTTGTTTGCTTCCAGATAAGTTCTGACGCCCTCGATGTCTTCGACTTCAAAGGCGGGATGGCGTTTCGACTTGCTCTGGCCGCCTTCGACGCCGATGTGCAATTGAATGTCTGCGATCTCGAACCAGAGGCCGCCGTTTGCGCGCAGGGGCGCGGGCTTCTCGATCTCGCGCAGGCCGAGCAGCCTGCCGTAGAACTCGCGCGCCCGCTCTTCCGCACCGGGCGGCACGCAAAGCTGCACGTGGTTGAGTCGCTTGATCTTGATCTTCATGCGGGCTTCACAAAATGAAAAAGAGTTGCCGCGCGCGTCGTGTGCGTTCTGG
>DASWNS010000513.1:0-1668 GCA_036399115.1 Pyrinomonadaceae bacterium
GTGAGAGCGTGCGCATCTACCCTCTGGCCGAATGGGAAGGCATCGAACAGCGGCTCGCGCTGCTGCCCTCGATGGACCCGGCGCGGCGCAAGTTTCTGGATCGCACCAACTATTACGGCCAGCAGACGGCCATCGACGGACAGGGGCGCGTGCTCATTCATCCACTCCTCAGAAAAAGCGCGGGCGTGATGGGCGACGTGGCGGTGCTCGGTTATTTAAATTATCTGGAAGTCTGGGAATTGGAACGATTTCAACAACGCCTGCTCTCAGACCCCTACACGGAAGAGGACGAAGCCGCCATTGCGCGACTCGGAATTTGATGGAAAGTGACGGGTGACAAGTGACAAGTGACAAGTTCAAAACCAAAACTTGCCCGGCCAACTCTCTCTCGTCACCTGTCAATCGTTACTTGTCACTGTTTTTCAGGTCTTTGAACGACTTCACGGGGCGGTGGTGATGTTTGCATCAGGTGGGGGGCCTGATGCGCCCCATCGCCCCGTGTTGCTAGCAGAGTCGATCCGGCATCTCGCGCCCGAGCGCGGCGGGTTATTCATCGACGCGACGCTCGGACTGGGAGGTCATAGCGAAGCGTTGCTGGAATCCTCGCCTGGCGTGCGCGTCATCGGAATTGACAGGGACACTGAAGCCTTGCGGTTCGCCCGCGCGCGCCTTGCGCGTTTCGACCAACGCTTCCGCGCCGTGCATGCGAACTTCGAGGAGATCGCGGGCATCGTCGGGGAGGCGGGCGGGGAGGAGTTGAGCGGGGTGCTGGCAGACCTCGGCGTCTCTTCGCTCCAGTTCGATTCGAGCGAGCGGGGGTTCAGTTTTCGTCACGACGCGCCGCTCGACATGCGCATGAACGCTGCCGACGACGAAGAGGAGACGGCGGCTGAACTGCTGGCGCGGCTGCCGGAAGAAGAGATCGCGCGCATCATCTTTGAATACGGCGAGGAGCGTAAATCGCGGCGCATCGCTCGCTGGATCGTCGAACGGCGCGAAGCGGGGCGTGCGATTCGGACGACGACGGAACTGGCGGAACTCGTCGCGCGCGCCGTCGGCTACAAGCGCACGGATCGCATCCATCCGGCGACGCGCACGTTTCAGGCGTTGCGCATCGCCGTCAATCGCGAACTCGAAGGGCTGGAAGCATTCCTCGAAGCCTCAATTGATCTTTTACAATCGTCTGGCCGTCTGGTCGTCATCAGTTTTCACTCGCTCGAAGATCGAATTGTGAAGCGCGCTCTGCGCCGTCTGTCAGGGCAATGCGAATGTGATCCGCGCCTTCCGGTTTGCGCCTGCGGGGCGCGCCGCACCGTCGAGATATTAACGCGACGACCCATCACCCCCACCGAAGCGGAACTTGAAGAAAACCCGCGCGCACGCAGCGCAAAACTCCGCGCCTGCCGGAAACTCGAAGCGGTCGCAAGTTAAGAAGTTGCGACTTGAAAAATTAAATGACTGACGCGCTCGCGCTTCAGTTCCACGGGTCTGCAACAGTCAGTACCTATTTTGTTCGGAGACGGAAACAGCGATGAGAAGATTCCCCCAACAAAATTTAAACAACGGCGTGCGACGCGAACTCGATGCCCGCGCGCTCAAGCGGCAACTGACAATGCTCGTCTGTGGTCTGGTGATGGCCGGAGGTTTTGTCGCCGCCGCCGGGCAGCA
>DASWNS010000514.1:0-3321 GCA_036399115.1 Pyrinomonadaceae bacterium
CATCATCTTTCCGTGCTTTTTAAGGATCGTGAACACGCGTTGATTGAAGTATGTCTGGAGCGCGTGGTTGTCCTTGATGCCTTTCTCTTTCATGAAGGCTTGAATCTGCGGGTTGCGATCCCATTGCTTGCCTTCGTTCTCGTCGCCGCCGATGTGCATGTAGGCATCGGGGAAGAGCGCGGCCATCTCGCCGAAGAAGGTGTCGAGGAACTTGTAGACCTCCTCGCGCGTCGGGTCGAGCGCAGGCTCGAAGATTCCAGCCCTGCGTTCAATCGTGTATGGACCCGGCGCGCTGCCGAGTTCGGGATGACCGACGAGCCATGCGGTGGCGTGACCGGGAAGATCGAACTCCGGGACGACGCGGATGCCACGCTCGCGCGCATAAGCGACGATGTCGCGCGCCTGCTCCTGCGTGTAAAACTGCCCGTCGGAGCCGAGCGTGTGGAGGCGTGGAAATTTCTTGCTCTCGATGCGGAAGCCCTGATCTTCCGTCAGGTGCCAGTGGAGGACGTTTAACTTGACGGCGGCCATCGCGTCGATGTTGCGCTTCAGGACTTCGATGGGTTGGAAGTGGCGCGCGACATCGAGCAACAACCCGCGCCAGGGGAAGCGCGGGCGGTCGTCGATGCGAACTGCGGGGATGAAGTAGCCGTCGCGGTCGCTGTCGAGCAGTTGCAGGAGCGTCTCCAGGCCGCGCAGGACGCCAATCGTCGTCGGGGCTTTGAGCACGGCCTGCCGTTCTGCGACTTCGAGCGTGTATGATTCGTTCTCCTCGACCGAAGGCACGGGTTTGCCGGGCGCGCCCGCTTCGACGACGAGCGTGGCCGCGTTAGCGTCCGTGCTTAATCCGCGCGGGAGTTCCAACACGGTGCGCCCTTCAATGCGTCTGAGGAAACGGTCTATGCCGGACAGGAGGCGCGCATCCGTCTGCCCTCTCGCGGCGACGTTGAAAGTCGTGCTGACGGGCAGACGCCCCGCGTTGAATCGCACGGAGGCGGGCACGGGCATCAAGTTGTGTTGCGGGACGGCGGCGACGGCAGCAGGCGTGCCGACCGTTTGTGCGGCGGCATTGATGGCGCAGATGAAGGAGAGAATAAGCGAGAGATACGATTTAGCTTTCATGTGTTCCTCGATAAACAGGATAAGCGTGTCTGTGGCCTAAAATAGCATTGGCGGAGTTATGTAGTTTCTCCCATGAATCTGCCCTGACGGCGTAAGTTACGGTGTCATACTTGAGGTTACGGAATTAAGACGGGTAAAAGCTACTGTACATGATGTTTTGTGTGAAGAGACAATTGTGAACTCGCTCAAGATCGGCATCAGCGGAGTGCGCGGCGTGGTGGGGGAAACCTTCACGCCGGAACTGGCGGTAGCGTTCGCGCAAGCCTTCGGCACTTATCTCGACTCCGGGCGCATACTCGTCTGTCGCGACACGCGCACCTCCGGGGCGATGGTTCACGCGGCGGTCTTGTCGGGGCTGCTCGCGGCGGGGTGTGAAGTGGTCGATCTCGACGTGTGCCCGACGCCGAGCCTGCAACTCGCCGTCTCGTGGCTCGAAGCAGAGGGCGGCATCTCGATCACTGCGGGACATAACCCTGAGCCTTGGAACGCGCTCAAGTTCATCCGCGCGGACGGCCTCTACCTGAACGCCACGCAAGCCGACGAACTTCTGGACATCTACCATCAGGCCGAGTTTGCCAAAGCGACGTGGCGCGACATCCGGACGCGCGTGGAGCGCGAAGATGCACTCGCACATCACCTCGACACGCTCACACGCGCCTTCGACGTGGAGATGATCCGCGCGCGGCGGCTGACGGTCGCCGTCGATTGCTGCAACAGTTCATGCTCTCTGCTCTCGCCGCGCTGGCTCGCCGCGCTCGGCTGCGACGTGCTCGCCGTCAACGACGATCCGACCGCGCCCTTTCCGCACGCGCCCGAACCGGGACGGCAGACGATGGCACAACTCCGCGCCGTCACGCTCGCAGGGCGTGCCGACGTAGGCTTCGCGCACGATGCCGACGGCGAACGGCTCGGCCTCGTCATGGAGACGGGCGAGATGTTGTCGGAGGAAGCGACCCTGTGCCTCGCGGCGGAGATTCAACTCAGGCGGGAGGTTGGCGCAGTCGTGACGAACATCTCTACGAGCGCGTGCGTGGATCGCGTCGCCGCGCGGCACGGCGCGAGCGTCGTGCGCACGCCCGTCGGGCAGGCTTACGTCTCCGAGGCGATGATCGAAACGGGCGCAGTCGTCGGCGGCGAAGGGAGCGGCGGCGTGGTCGTGCCGCGCGTGCAGTGGACGCACGACAGCGCGGCGGCGGTCGGCCTCATCCTCGAACATCTGGCGGCGACAAAAGAACCGCTCTCCGCTTTGGCCGCCGGGTTGCCGCGCTTCCAGATGCTCAAGCAGAACATGGCGGTCGAACCCGACCGCATCCACTCGTTCCTGCAACGTCTCCGCGACGAACTGGAGCGCGAGAAGATCGCTTATGACGAAACGGACGGCATCAAGGTTTCGTGGCCTGACGGGTGGGCGCACGTTCGCGTCTCGAACACCGAATCCATGATCCGCACCATCGCCGAGGCCGAAACCGCCGCACGCGCACGCGAACTGCTCGATTGGGCGCGCGACCGCCTTGCCCGGTAATGCTTAACTCGCTGTGCACGCTTCATGTCCTCCGTGTCCGCGCTGGTGAATGCCCGATCAATTAAGATTCACTGCCGGGATACAGAGGGCACGGAGGGGCACAGCGAAAACCGCCGGACTATTGGAGTAACCCATACTGTGATTAAAACTCTTCTTTTTGCGCTCATCCTTGTTCCCGTCGCGTTTGTGAGCGTGCGTCTCCCTGCGGCGCGTGAGGTCAAGACGGTCAAGGTTGTGGAAGTGCCCGGCTACACGGAGGGCGTCGTCATAGACCGCGACGGCGCGATCTACATCTCCGACGTTTACAACGGAACCATCTACCGCATCGGCGCGGACGGCACAGCGCGCTCTTGGGCGCAGACCGGCGCGCCCAACGGCCACAAGATTCTGCCCGACGGCACGCATCTCGTCTGCGACGGCAAGGAACGCGCCGTGCTGCGTCTCGATTCGGCGGGCAAGATCATGGGCAAGGCATCCTCCGAATCCGAGGGCAAACCCTTGCGCGCGCCGAACGATCTCACGCTCGACCCGCGCGGCGGTTTCTATTTCACAGACCCCGGCGGCTCGAACGTCGAGAACCCCATCGGCACCGTCCACTACGTAGACACGCGCGGCCAGACACATCTCGTCGCCGGGGGGCTGGCATTTCCGTACGGCATCGCGCTGCGCCCCGACGG
>DASWNS010000515.1:0-3231 GCA_036399115.1 Pyrinomonadaceae bacterium
TGAAGACCGTGATGCAATGCTCCGAGCGCAGGCGTTCGACAAACTCCGCGCGCGCAGAGAGGCGTCTGCCGCGATGGACCAGCGTGACGGTCGGGCAAACTTCCGCCAGCAGCAGCGCATTCTCCGCCGCCGCGTCGCCGCCGCCGACGACGCACACGTCTCGCCCGGCCAGCAACTCGCGGTCGCGCGTCGCGGATTCGACGACGCCGCGCCCCGCGAGTTCCGCCTCGCCCGGAATCCCCAGACGCCTGCGCCGCACGCCCGTCGCGATCATGAGACTGATCGCCTGCAACGCTTCGCCGCTGCGTAGCTGAACGCGCCGTGCGCGCAGGTCAACGCTCTCAATCTCGGTTTCAGTCCACAGGTCAAACTCGCAATCTTCAACCTGCGCGGCGAAGAGATCGCGCAACTCGCGCCCGTTCCCGGCGCGCACGCCCATGTAATTATTGACCGGGTTATAGACGCTCAGCAGTTGGCCGCCGATCTCCGACCCGGCTTCGAGCACGAGCGCGTCCAGACCTAACTCTTCGCACCATAACGCCGCCGACAAGCCCGCCGCCCCCGCGCCGATGATGATCACGTCGTACATAAAAAAGCTGCCGTTAGTTCGTCGCCGCTCGCCGGTTGTCCGCAGTCCTTTGCCTGTCTCTAACTCGAATCTTTAGAGGCTGGCGCATGAGTTACGAAACAACTGATAGCCGGTCAACGGCAACTGACCGCTGTTCGGCCTGCTCGCGCAGGGCGGCGCGCAGTTCGTCTGCGACCTGTTCGGGCGCGAGGCTTGAGGCGCGAAGCAGGTTGTCTGCCCCGGCGAAGTTGAAAGCCGAACTCAAGCCCTCCGTATCAACCTGCCAGCGTCCCTCTGCGTTCTGTTCCAACTCGCCGAGACGCGCGAGCAGCGGCGCGAAATCATAACGGCTGACCGCCGGGCGCACCGTCGTCTCCGCCCATGAATAATAGGGATAGTCCACGCGATAGCCCCACGCGCGTTCGAGCGGGATGGCGATGAGATAGATGCGCCCGCGCGCGTGCTCGGTGATGGCCGTGTAGGGCGCGGCGTGGCGCGTCGGCTTGAAGCCCTGCGCGCCGTAGAGTTCGAGGCTCAAGGTGACGACGGACAGACCCGTCTCCGGGTCTTCCTCCACGCGCGACGCACCGCGCGCAAAACTCTCCAGAGAGGCTTCGATCTTCGCCCACTCGTCGTGCCAGAGATGTTCGTAATAATTAGTGCGCGTGATGACGCGTTCCACTTCGGGCAGCACGAGCGCGTAGGCGCGCTCTTCATCCACGGACGCGTCTCCGGCGAGGTGGCGCGCGAGCGGCGAGGCGACGCCCGCATCCGGCGCAAACCCGTCGCCGCCCTGCAAGACGAGGCTGGCGCGGATCGCCTGCGCGCCCGTGTTCGCGGAGAAGTCGCCCGCTTCGGCGGCGGCGATGAGCGCGTCGCGCAGGTCGAGCGCACGTTCGCCCGTGAGCATCGTCCAGACGGAGAGCACGCCGTCGGTATCGAAATGATTGTTGGTGACGAGTTCGATCCCGCGCGTCAACTCGTGGCGGTCGGGCGAGGCGACGACGTTCAAGGCGATCTCGGTGGAACTGTCGGCTTTAACTTGCGCGGGCGTGCGGTTTCCCTGCCAGTGTGAGAAGTGGACGCTCTCGGGGACGAGTCCGTCAACCGAAAGTTTCGGCACGCCGTCCAGTCCCGCGTGATAATACTCGAAGCGCATACGTGCGAATCCTTTCATGCGGCGCGTGTGGAAATGGTCTTTCAGAACTTATCAAACGGAAGTGTAGCGCAGGCGGAGAAAAGGATGAAGCAGGAACGATGAACGATGAACGATGAATAAGAAAACCGCTTGATAGAGTGAATGCTTTTATTCCGCATCCATCCTTCCTGCTTCATCCTTCGCTTTGTTGATGCCTACGAGTTTGACGTGCTCGTTGAGGCGGGTGATGCTCAAGCCCTCGCGCACTTTGAAGCGGCAGGAGAGGGCGGTCTTATCGTCGCGTGCGGGTTCCCCTTCGTCTCGATACCAGAACTGGCAATTGGTGCAGTCGCCGTTCCAGCAGAAATCTCCGTAGGAGATGCTCCGCATCGAGAGAAACTGGAAGCAGCGCAGCAGGCGGTTGTTCTCCGGCACTTCCACGCGACGACCGAGAATCTCAATCGTAATCAATCGCTCGTATGGTTCAAACAGATCGCTGTCAATCAAGCGTGTTCGACTCTGCCTTTCCCGGCGGCCTCCGGCAAAACTTTGCGCGGGAGTATACCTGTAAAGCAGTGACAAGTGCCAAGAGCAGTGACGAGTGACGAGTGACGAGCCGGACGAACGGGGTATTGTGAATAGTCGGCTTAGACAGACACCTGTGCTCCGTTTGCGACTAAAGATTCACTTGTTTTTACCTCGTCACCTGTCACCTGTCACTCGTCACTGCTCTTAGCACTCGTCACTCTTCACTGTTCTTGTTAAACTAAGTGTGCGAAGGGAGGTCGAACATAAAATGGGAATCGTGATATATGTGAAGCCGGGCTGCCCTTATTGCCAGCAGGCGCGCGATCATTACAATTCGCAGGGGATCGCGTTTACGGAATACGACGCGCAGAACGACCGTCAACGGCGCAAGGAGATGTTTGCTTACTCCGACGGCGACCCGACCGTGCCGTGCATCGTCGAAGACGGCGTCTACGTCGGTTCGGGCTGGGGCACGCCGCCGCGCGGTTGAACGGTGCACGACTAAGGCTGGCCGTGCGCCAGTGAATGAAGCCGGGGCAGGGGTCAAGGGGGAGAGGGGACAGGTGAAGAGATTCAGCCGAGCCAGAGGTTTTCTTCCCTTTGCCCCTTGCCCCCTACCCTTTCCCCTATTTTTATCTTTGCCATCCCCCCCACCTTCGGAGTTAGAATAGTAATCATCAATGCTAGGTTCAACTCTGCTCAACTACCGGATCACAGAAAAACTCGGCTCAGGCGGGCAAGGCACAGTTTATAAAGCCGTCGATACCAGGCTCGGGCGCACGCTCGTCGTCAAAGTGCTCTCCCCCGAATTGACTTCGCGCGAGTCGAATCTCAAACGCTTCGAGCGCGAAGCCCAACTCGCATCTTCGCTCGATCACCCGAACATCTGCATCATCTACGGCCTGCACGAAGAGGGCGGCCTGCACTTCATCACGATGCAGTACATCGAAGGCAAGAACGTGCGCCAACTCGTCAAAGGCCGCCCGCTCGAACTTCG
>DASWNS010000516.1:0-12675 GCA_036399115.1 Pyrinomonadaceae bacterium
GGGGCGCAGAGAGTTGATTGAACTCTCTGCGCCCCTTCTGCATGATCGCTACGCGTCTACGGCGGTGACTGTCTGCTGCGGTGACTATTTCAGGCCGCCGGTCGCAACAAGCCGCGAAAGATGCCCTGCACCTGAACCTGCGCGGCGGGGAGGCGGATCGGCGCGAGTTGTGAGTTGGCCGGACGGAGTTCGACTTCGCGCCCGAAGCGATAGAGCCGTTTGAGCGTGGCGCGCGTGCCTTCGACGAGCGCCACGACGATCTCGCCGTCGCGTGCGTCCACGCGATTTTCGATGAGCGCGATGTCGCCGTCGCAGATGTGCTCGTCAATCATCGAGTCGCCGGAGACGCGCAAAGCATAGACGCGCTCCGGTCGCACCCGACCCAGCAGAAAACGCGGGACGCCAATCGTCTCGCCATTGTCGTCAACCGTCTCCAGCGGCGCACCCGCCGCGACGCGCCCGAGCAGGCGCACTTCACACAGCGCGTCGCCCGCCACCTCTTCCACGTGGACGTTCAAGCCGAAAGAACCGTTGGCATGGCTGCGCGCGAGCAGGCCGCGCTTCTCCAACGCTTCGATATGCTTGGCGATGGTCGCCTTCGAAGCGATGCCGAAGTGGCGCGCGATCTGCGCGTACGAAGGTTCATAGCCATGCCGCTCGATGAAGCGTTGGATATAATCCAAGATTTCCTTCTGGCGTTGGGTGCGGGGTTGCATAAGTCTTGCCGATCCTTTCAGACGCGAGCGGGCGCGATTCCCGCGTCTCCTAAAAGCCTTGCGACGCTGTTGCGGCGAGGGCGGGCGCGCTCCTCAGACGGATTCTAAAGTCGCCTTCGCCGCAGCGTCAAGGTTTACCACTCGTGCCGTCTAAACACCCGGCATGGCCTTCTTCAGCGGCTTGAGTAACAGGAACAACACGACGGCCATGACGAGCGCCATCGCGCCGAGCACGAGGAAGAAGGTAGAGTGCAGCCAGCGATCCCAGAAGACGCCGATCTGCGTCAGCTTGTTGCCCATCGCCGTCGCCACGAACCACCCGCCCATCATCAACCCGCGCAGGCGTATCGGCGCGACCTTCGAGACGAGCGACAGCCCCATCGGTGACAACATCAACTCGCCGAGCGTGACGACGAAGTAAGAGAGGACGAGCCACATCGGCGACACGCGGAACGCATAAGGGTCGCCGCCGAGCGCGGTCGCCTCGCCGGACTTCGCGGCGAAGTAGAGAATGAAGAAGGAGAGCGCGGTTAAAGTCATGCCGAAGGCCATCTTGGTCGGCGTCGAAGGCTCAAGCCCGCGCTTGTCGAGGAAGCCCCAGAACCAGACGAGCGGGAACGTCAGCGTGATCACCCAGAACGGATTGATCGAGTTTGAGATGATGCCGCCCGATTCTGCCGCCGTCTCCGGCGAGAAGATGGTCGTCCAGTCGGTGTTGGCGTCGGCAAAGTAGGTCAGCGTCGAGGCGTTCTGGTGGAAGACCATCCAGAAGACGATGACGACGGCGAAGATGACGCAGAGCGCGACGATGCGCTTCCATTCGGGGACGGCGTCCATCACGCCCTGTCGCGTGGCGGCCTCGTCCTGATGGCTGACGCCGTGTGGCGGCGCGTCGGTGGCGGTGGCCGCAGTGTCGGCGGCGGTGTCGCCCGAACGGGTCGCGGCGGTCGGCGTGGCGGTCGCAGGCGCAGTCAGGTTGCGTCCCGGCTCATGGATATGCTTCTTGAACTGGAAGAGAATCCAGACCGAGATGACCATGCCGCCCGCCGCCACTGCGAAGGCCGGGTGGAAACCCCACTTGGCGCGCACCCAACCGGCAATGAGCGGAGCGAGGAACGCACCGATGTTGATGCCCATGTAAAAGATGTTGTAGGCGCGGTCTTTGAGGTGGCTGCCCTCCGGGTAGAGGTTGCCCACCATCGTCGAGACGTTCGGCTTGAAGAAGCCGTTGCCGATCACGAGGCAGGTGAGCGCGGCATAGACGGCGGCCAGCGAACTAAAGGAGAGCAGCAGGTGTCCGGCGATGAAGAAGAGGCCGCCGATCATCACCGCGCGGCGATAGCCCGTGAAGCGGTCGGCGATGAAGCCGCCGACGAGCGGCGAGAGATAGACGAACATCAGGTAGTTAGCGTACAGGCTGGTCGCCTCAGCCGCCGACCAGCCGAAGCCCTCATTCGGGTCGCGCAGGTAGAGCGTGAACATCGCGAGCATCGAGTAGAAGCTGAAACGCTCCCACATCTCGGTGGCGAAGAGCACATACAAACCCTTCGGATGTCTGTCTTCGTGTCCTATTGCTGCTGTTGTAGCCATTTTGTCCCAAGCTCCTCTTCAAAATTTGTGATCCCAAATCTTCAACATATCTGGCCGCCGTCTCTTGACCAAACCGCGTTAACAGCAGCGCCCTCCAGCGCAAGAATCCTTCCCGCAACGCGTGCGGCGCGCCGTCAGCGTCTCGAATAACGCGCAAGCGTAAGGGGGAAGATGCGCACGCCTTCGGGCGCGCGTTCGACTCTGAGTTGATCCGTCGGGCTGAGCAGTCTGTCTGCTTTCATGCCGTAGACGGCCTCGTTCAGTTTGTTGTCCGGGTTGACGACCGCGCCTTTGAGTTCGAGTCCGGCGAAGAGTCCTTTGCTGCGGGAGTAGGAAAGAATGCCTGCGTCGAGCGTGAGGTTGGTGGTCGCGCTCGCGGTGCGCCCCACGGGGCCTGCCGCCGCGCTCGCCTCGCCGCCCATCTCGAATTTGTCTTCGAGCAGACCCTGCACGGCGGACTCGTTCATAAAGAGCAGCACAAAGTCGGTCTTGGCCGCGCCGATCTGCGCGCCGAAACTCCCGCCCCGCATCGTGAAGAAGGCGGGCGCGCTCCAACCGCCTTTCAAGCGGCGACTGATGAGGCCACTTCCGCCCCGTCCGCCCACGACGAAGCCCGCCTTGAGCACGCCGGGAAAGACCGCGACCGCCTCGGCCTTGTCAACCAACTCTTTCGGAATCGCGTTATCACGCGCGTTCATAATCTGGTCGAAGACCTTCGCCGCGCTCTCGGCCTTGCGTTCGGCCTCCTCTTCCTTCTTCGTCGGCGCAGCGTTCACACGCCGCTGCCGCTGCTGCGGCTCCTGCTCCTGTGCCGACGCGTGCGCAAGGCTCAGGCCAAACAACAACAGCACGCTCAGCGCGCACGCCGCCACGTCTCTTAACGACAACTGCTTCATTCCTTCGGGCCTTTCAGATTTCACTTTTAAACTTTAGTCGCAAACCCTACTTGCTTGAATACCGTGACAGTTGCAGCGGGAAAGCGCGCACGCTTGGCGGAATCCACGGTTTGCCGCCGCGCTTTAAGCCTTCGCCCGTTAACAGCTCTTTCGCTTTCATCCCGTAGACGGCTTCGTTGTCCTTGTTGTCCGGGTTGATGACGACGCCCTTGAGTTCAAGCCCGGCGAAGAGTCCTTTGCTGCGGGAGTAGGAAAGAATGCCCGCGCGAAGTTGGAGGTCGGTGGATGCGCTCGCCGCGCGCCCGACGGGGCCTGCCGCGATGCTGCCCTCGCCGCCGATCTCAAACTTGTCTTCCAGTAAACCGTTCACCGCGTCTTTATTCATAAAGAGCAGCACGAAGTCGGTGGAAGACGCGCCGAGTTGGGGGCCGATGCTGCCGCCGCCGAGGTTGAAGAAGGCGGGCGCGCTCCAACCGCCCGGAATGCGCCGGCTGATGACGCCGCGACCGCCGCGTCCGCCGACGAGCAGGAAGCCCGCCTTGATCACATCGGGAAAGACCGCGACGGCCTCCGCCTTGTCGATCAACTCTCTGGGAATCGCACGCTCCGGCGTGGACATGATCTGGCGGAAGACTTTCGCGGCCTTGTTGGCCTGCTCGCGCGCCTCTATCTCTTTTTTATTGCTCTGCGCCGCCGCTTCGAAGGTCGTCCCGCCGAGGGCGAGCGCACCGAAGAGGATCGCGCAGATCAGTTTTCTCCGAAATGATTTCATGCTTCTTCTCCTTAGCAAACTAAAACAGTTCGGCGACGACACCGGGGGAGAACAAGCGTGTTCGCTTTCCAGCGGGGAGGGATCAACAGATTGTGTCGCGCCTTAGTTTATGACGCGCACATCTTACAGGCAGAAGGGGGAAAGGGAAAAGGGGAAAGGTGAAGGGGGAGGATAAAAACTGAAGCCGAGCACTATTTCTCACGCGCTCAACTTCTATCACTTTCCCCTTCCCCTTTTCCCGCGCGCCTAAAACGAGACGCTGTAGCTCACGCCCGGATACCTGCTCTTGACCATGATGAGCGAGAAGGCGTGGCGGTTGTACGCATAGTTCAGGATCGGGTGCAGGTTGATGCCGTTGTGCGTGATGAGGGCGGAGAATTTTTTGTTGAGTTGAATGCTTATCCCGCCGACGGGCAGCAGCCTGTCTTGAAACGTGCCGTAAGCCATGCCGACGTAAGGCGCAATCGGCAACCCCGTCTCGCGCCGCAGGCTCTTGCTCAGGGTCATGTAAAAGGATTGACCGGAAGGCGTGCCGATGCGATCCGAACTCGTGCCGAGCATCAGAGCGGGACGCCGCCTCGTCTCCGTCAAGACGAGCAGGTTGGCGATGGGCGCAACTTCATCCGCGCCCGGATTGTATTCCACCCCGGCGGTCAGTCGCGGGTGAAACTTGTAGGTTAAAGTCGTGCGCACGGCGGCGCGCGGAATCTGCTTCGAGAGCACGCGCATCCCGTACACCCAGCGGTCTTTGTTGTCGTTTCCTGCCCCGCTCACGGCGCGGCCTTCTCCCGGTCAAGACGGTCAGGAAGGAACGCTCGAAGCGTGCTCCTCGTGCGCGGCGGCCAACTCGCGCTTGCGCGACTTCTCTTCCTTCGCCGCCTGCGCCAGCAGTTTGTCGATCTCCTGCTTCACTTCCGCCGCCTTGATAACGCCGCTCTTGTGCCAGACGACCTTGCCGTCGCGCCCGACGATGACCGTGCCGGGAAGCGCGGGCGCGAGTCCGAAACGCTCCATGTCGGCCACGCTTGCGCCGAGCCAGACGGGAAAGTTCAACTTCGTCTCCTTGATGAACTTCAACACCGCCGGTTTGGCCTCCGCCACGTCAGCCGACGCGCCGATCACCTGCACGCCGAGCGCGGCGTAACTGTTCTGCACTTCCGCGAGGTCGGGCATCTCCCTGCGACACGGCTCGCAATAGGTCGCCCAGAAATTGAGCACCACGACGCGCCCGCGATACGCGCTCAACTTCTGCTCCGCGCCGAAGAGGTCTGGCAGCGCGAGTTCAACCTGCGTGCCGAGCACTTTCGCGTTCTGCAAGACGGAAGCCTGCGCGCTCTCGCCGCCCCCCTCCACGACCTTCAACGCGTCAACCTTCAAATACTGTTTATCTTTCGAGGCGCGCGTCGTGCCCGCGACTTCCACACGCTTGCCCATGAAAGCGAGCCAGTCCTTCGCGCGCTTGTCGAAGCGTCCGTCTTCGAGCAGGTAGAGCGCGAATTTATTCGTCTCGCCCTCGCGCACGGCGAGCGCGGCGTCAACGTTCTTCGCGGCGCAATCTTCCGCGCATTTAATATCCGCCGCCGTGCCGTAAGGCGTCTTTGAACGGTCTTCCGCCTCGAACCAGCAGACCGAGCAGACAATTTGACCTTCGAGTTTCACCGGCGCGTTTCCCGCTGCGGCTACTTCCTGCGCCCGCACCGCGCCCGCCGCAAAGGCCAGCGACAACAGCACGACGCTCATCGACAATCTTTTCATCACAACATTTTCCCCCTCAGACCCGACTGCCCGGCGCAATCAGAGATGGTCAAGTTCAATTCGCGCTGCCGTATTTCGCAATGATGCGTTCGCGTATCTGCGCGGGATTCAGGCGTTCCTCTTTTTGCAACTTGTAGGCCATCAGAGCCTCTTCGACGCAGACGGCGCAGTGTGCCGCGTGGTCGTCCACGAAACAGGTTTGCAGGCTCTTGTGGCCGAAGCCTTCGTCGCAATGGCAGTAGCACGGAAGCTGCGCGATGGTTTCGGGAATCTCTTTAACCGCCGCGTAGGCCATCCGCGTCATTCCTGTGAACTGCGACGCGGGGAGCACGGGCGGCAGATTCTTCAAGTCCGCGCCGCTCTTCGCGTAACGTGGCACGCGTCCCGGCGCGCCGTGCGAATGTCCCTCGTGCCCGTCCGCCTGCGTCGCCGCCGCAGTGCTCCCGCCCGTGTCATGCGCGGCCTGCGGGGCGACGGCGGAGGGAGTTTGTGGTTGCGGCGTCGTCGTCGTCGCCGCTGTGCTTCGGGACGCGGAGGTCGTGCGCTGCGACTGCGAGGCGGTCTGTTCGGACGACGCGCCGCCACACGCCTGCAATAAGATTGACGCCGCGAATAACAGGACGCACGCGAGCGTGAGGTGGAGTCTCTTCTTTGTCGTCAGGTGAATTGGCTTCATGTGAAATTGTCTCTCCTTAAAGTGTGTCTGGAATTGAGATCAATGTTTGTCGTGCGCCGCGCCGTGTTCGTCGCTGTTGTGTGTCGCGCCGTGGCCGCTGTGGTCGCTCATCTTCATGCGCGCGGGGCGCAGGCGTATGAAGAACTTGTACGACTTCGGGTTGTTGCCGTAGATCGAATCGAGGATCGCTGGCTTGGAATAGAAAGTTAAATCGCCGCCGACTCCGACAGACAGCTTATCCGTGTTCCACACGTCGCGCACGTAGCCGAAGGTGTACGCGCCGATGCGAAACTGCGGGTGCGAGTCGTGCGCGAAGCCCAGACGGTCTTCTTCCTCATGACTAAGAAGTGCGCTTTTGTCCACGAGTTCGAGCCGCGTGTAGAGATAATTCTTGTCGAGAAAGTTCGCGGTCGTCTCGAAGGTGTAGCCGTTCAGGTTGAAGAGTTCGCCGTCGTGGCTTTCGTGATTGCGCCCCCAGATGAAGGCCGCCGCCAGGTTGCCGCGCGCAAACGCACGGTTGTATTGCACGGAAGCGGTCGTGCGCCGCACGTCGCCCTCGTGCAGTTGTTCGGGGTTGCGCAGGAAACCGTGACTCACCTGAAAAGCCCAGTTCTTGTTCGGCGCGAAAGTGAGACGCGCCGAGCGGGAGTTGAACGGGTGCGCCTCGAAGTTGTAGCGACGCTCATCGGGTTCGCGCCCGTTGAAGAGCGAGCCTTCGAATTTGAACCAGCGATAGCTGAAGCCTGTGGTGAGCACCCCGAAGGCGATGTGCGTGGAGTCCTGCAAGTGGTGCGTGAGCGGCGCGGTCGGGTTCTCGGAAGCTGACGCGCGGTGCATGAAAGCGACGGGACCGAGCGCAGGCTCGCCGGGAAAACCGAAATACGTGAACCACGTCGCGCGCTCCCCGATGGGCACCGTGTACTGCGCGGAGAGTTCCATGAAAAGGTCGTGCGGGTGCTGCGCATCGACGATGGGGCGGCCTTGATAAACTTCGCCGGTCTGAAAAAGCTGCGGCGAGCCTGCGCCGGAAAAGGTCAACGGTTCGATACTGACCATCGCACGCAGTTGCAGCGTCCCCGCCCCGACGCGCCTGTAGGCCATCGGCATAAACCAGTTCTGCGATTCAAACTTCGTGATGCCGCGCTCGCCGCCCTGCGCGTTGACGCCGATCTTTGCCTCGTAGTGAAACATGAAGAGCCAATCGCCGGACGACTTGTGCAGCATGTACATCGGCGTGGAGGCGGGCTGCCATGCCGTGCCCGATCCGATCTGCCCCATCGGCGTGAAGTTGTCGCGGCTCCCGCCGTTGCGAATGCCCATCGTCTCGCCGGACATCACCATCAACTCGCTGACTTCCGCTTCCGAGACGGTTTTGACCTTCTCCGCGTCTCCCTCCTTCGACGCCGCCGCGTCGTGCCCCCTGTGCATGCTGTGATCGACTGCGGCGGGCGCAACCGTCTTATCCGGCGCGCCCGTCCCTGTGGGCGCGGGTGCGTGCGTGCTGTGATCGACTTCCGAGGGTTTCGCGGGCTGTGCGGGCGCGTTTGGCGCAGACTGCTGCGCGGCAGGCGTCGGGGCGGACGGCTGCGTCGTGTGTAGATGCGTGTGCGCGGGCGAAGGCGTCGCAACCGGCACAGTCTCGTTCGTCAGGTTCGACGCCGGGATGGGCGTTTCGGGTGCGGGCGGCGCGGGCGTCGCCGCCGGTTGCGCTGCGCCGTGAGTGCCGTGCATGTCATGGCCTTCGTGCGTCGCGCCATCTTTGACAGAGGGCTGCCGCGCGGGCGTGGCTTGCGCTCTCCTGCGCGGCGTGGGTTTGCGTCTGGCTGCCACTCTGCGTCTCGGCGCAGCCTTCTTCGACGTAGATTTCTTCGGCGCAGACTTCTTCGACGCGGTGTGTCCTTCGTGCCCGCCATGTTGATCGTGCTGCTGTGCTGCCCGCACGCCTGCGCTCGCAGCGACGAGCAGGACGGCGACGGCGAACACGCGCAGCAGCAGAAGCCTGCTCACGTCGTCGTGCGAAAATTTCGATGTGTGCATGATTACCTCTCGAACCCCTTCGGAATCGTGACGGGAAGCAAAATCTTCCGCGTCGCGCGTCCGTTCAATATTTTTGCTTTGACGCTTGAATAGGGCGTGTGCCTCCGGCCATCCATTCGCGCGGGCGCGCGAAGCCGGAGACGTTTCGAGAGAGGGTTAGATGAGAAAGACGCTGATCAAGATATGTCTACGCTCACGCGACGCAGGCGGTGCGTGCTGGGAGGGCGAAAGATGCGCGACGCCTTGTGTGCCGGGCGCGAACAGTTCACGCGCGTTCACGTAGACGCTGGCGGCGTCGCGCTTCGCCCTGTTCTGTTCGGGCGCGCTGAACGTGGCGGTGGTCGGCACCTGATTGCCGCGACCCACGCAGCATTCAGAGCACAAACGCTCGCCGAAAGCCGTAACCCGCGCGTCGCTCTCCGGCTCTTTCGAGTTCGCGCAATCCATCCCTGCGTGCGAACTTTCAACTTGAGGTGCGGGCGAAAGCTCGTCTTCGTGCGTCGCTGCCTCGTGCGCGTGTCCGGTTGCTTCCGCAGGCGGCGCGCCCGGCTCTGCGAAGCGGGCGCGGCAACAGTCGTGCTCGTCGGGCGCAGGAAGCGCGGCGACGGTGCTGGCCGCGCTCGTTTCGTCTGCGCAGCAAGCGTAGACGACGGCGGCGAGCGCACTGCTCCACACGCCCGCCGTGAGCGTGAGAAGCAAGCCGAAGATGAGAGCCGTTCGTCGCATAACTGTTGGAACTTTTCGCTGCCGCGCCTGAGTTTGACGGTGGCCGTCAATTTAACATGGATACTCTCCGGCGCGCTAATTTGCAGCGACTCGAAGAGTAGATCGTCGCCGTCGAAGCTTAAAGATGCGCGTCAGTCCTCGACGATCAATTTGCCGCGCACCATGTTCATGCCGCAGTTGAAGGTAAACGTGCCCGCACGCGCGGGCGTAAATTCGATGCGGGTCGTTTTGAAGGCGGGCAACATGCGGCTGATCTGCAAGTCGCCGAAGATCACCTGCTCGGTGCAGGAGTTCGTCTCGTCGCGGTAGAAATCGAGTTCGACGGGCGCGCCGCGCTTCACCACGATCACGTCCGGCGTATAGCCGCCCTTGACCAGCACCTTCAAACGCTGCACGCCCGTCGCCGTCACACTCGCCGCCGCGCGCACGCCTTCGCCCGCGAAGAAATACCACAGCACCAGTGCGATCAAACCGATGCCCGCCGCCAGCACAAAAATTTCCTGTGTGTCCATAATCTTCTCCTCAACTCCCGAAAGTTAAGCGCAAATGACCAAACCGCATACCAGGCATCACAGGCGAAAGCGTTTCAGCCGCAGGCTGTTGGCGACGACCGAGACGGACGACAGAGCCATCGCCGCGCTCGCCACGACGGGCGAGAGCAGCCAACCCATGAACGGGTAGAACGCCCCCGCCGCGAGCGGAATGCCGAGCGTGTTGTAGACGAACGCCCAGAAGAGGTTCTGCTTGATCACTTTGATCGTCTGCCGCGAGAGCGCGATGGCCGTGACGACGCCGCGCAGGTCGCCGCGAATCAGCGTGATGTCCGACGCTTCAATCGCTACGTCAGTGCCCGTCCCGATGGCGATGCCGATGTCTGCCTGCGCCAGCGCGGGCGCATCGTTGATGCCGTCGCCCACCATCGCCACGCGCTTCCCCTCGGCCTGCAACTTCTGCACCTCCGCCGCCTTCCCCTCCGGCAACACTTCCGCCAGCACCCGCTTGATGCCCACCTCGCGCGCCACCGCTTCCGCCGTCTGCGGGTTGTCGCCCGTGATCATCACGACTTCCAGCCCCAGACGTTCGAGCGCGGCGACGGCTTCTTTCGACTCCGCTTTCGTCTCGTCGGCGACGGCCAGAACGCCAGCCGCCGCGCCCTCAACCGCGACGTAAACGGCGGTCTTCCCCGCCCCGGTCAAAATCGCCGCGCGTTCCCGCAGATCGTCCAATGCCGCGACGCCGCGTTCGGACATCAACTTGAGATTCCCGATCAGCACGCGCCGCCCTTCAACTTCCGCCTCGACGCCGTGACCCGCCAGCGCATTGAAGCGCGCGACGTTCGCTTGTGCGAGTCCACGCTCGGCGGCGCGTCGCACAATCGCTTCGCCCAGAGGGTGCTCGCTTCCGCGTTCGGCGGCGGCGGCGAGTCGCAGCAGTTCGTCTTCGTCAAAGTCTCCGACGGTCAACACGTCTGTCAGGGCAGGTTGCCCGCGCGTGATCGTGCCGGTCTTATCGAGCACGATGGTCGTCAGGCGGTGCGCCGTCTCCAGAGCCTCGCCGCCTTTGACGAGGATGCCGTGCTCCGCGCCGCGCCCCGTCCCGACCATCACGGCGGTCGGCGTCGCCAAGCCCAAAGCGCACGGGCACGCGATGATCAAGACCGACACGAAACTGACGAGCGCGTAACTCAGGCGCGACTCGACCGGCGCAGCGATGAACCAGACGACGAACGCGAGGATCGCGATGCAGATCACGATGGGCGTGAAGTAGCCGCTGATAATATCGGCGAGCCGCGCGATAGGCGCACGCCCTCCCTGCGCCTGTTCCACCATCCGCACGATCTGTTGCAGCACCGTATCGCGCCCGACCTTCGTGGCGCGGAAACGAAAACTCCCCGTGCCGTTGATCGTCGCGCCGATCACTTCCGCGCCCGCACTCTTTTCGACGGGCATGCTCTCGCCCGTCAACATCGCCTCGTTGACCGCCGACGCGCCTTCTATCACGATGCCGTCAACCGGAATCCGCTCGCCCGGCCTGACGACGATGGTGTCGCCCACGCCGACCGCTTCGACGGGCAGGTCAACTTCGCTGCCGTCCTCGCGTACGACGCGCGCCGTGCGCGGTTGGAGTCCGAGCAGGCGTTTGATGGCTTCGGAAGTCTTGCCGCGCGCACGCGCTTCGAGCAGACGACCGAGCAGAAGGAGCGCGATGATCACGCTCGCCGCTTCATAGTAGACGGGCGCAGGCATCGTGCCGCCTTCGTGCATGCCCCCCATCGACGCATCGTGCGTCCGTGCGATGAGGTGCGGCGCAATCGTCACGACGAGCGAATAGATGAACGCCGCGCCCGTGCCCGTTGCGATGAGCGTGTTCATGTCGGCGGCGCGATGTTTGAGCGAAGTCCACGCGCCCTGATAGAAAGGCCAACCGCTGTAGAAGATGACCGGAAGCGTGAGAGCGAGTTGCGCCCAGTTGATCCATGAGACGTTGAAGAGCGTGATACTCCCGTGCGACATCGCGATGAGGAGCACGGGCGCGGAGAACACCGCCGCGACGAGAAAACGCCGCCGCAGCGTCTGTTGCTCCGCGCGCTCCGCATCCTGCTCCCTCTCAGCCGCGCCTTCCTCTCCGGCGTCGCTCGCGCCGTAGCCGATCTCTCTGACCGTCTCGATCAACTGCGCCGCTCCGGTCGCGTGCGGGTCGTATTCGACGGTCGCACGCGCCGTCGCAAAGTTGACGTTTGCGCTCCGCACGCCCTGCGCGTTCGAGAGTTTGCGCTCGATGCGCCGCGCACAGGCGTTGCACGTCATCCCGGCGAGCGATAGATCGACGCGCTCCGCGCTCCCGCCCTGCGCTTCGGGCAGGTGGCGGACTTCTGCGTGAGCGTCCGGTGTGGCGGCGACGTTGTTTGTCGCGCTCTTCTTCGTCGTCTCTTCTGTGCTGGTGATAGCGTTCATCGTCGTTCAGCCTTGTTCGTCCTTTTAACTGCGGGCGCATTCGTCGCCTTCGCCGCCTGCGGGGCGTGCACGTGGCTGTGTTCGATGAGTCCGCAAAACTGTCCTTCTTCGATGCCGCGCTCGTCCCAATCGTCGAGCGTGCGCGCCAGTTCGTTACGATAACGGCGCAGTTCGCGCAGGCGTTCGTCGAGTTCCGAGAGTTTGCGTCGCGCCGCTTCGCGCACCTCCTGGCAGGGCGCTTCGCCCCGCCCGCGCATCTCCAGAATCTCCGCGATCTCGTCGAGCGAAAAGCCTATGGCCTGCGCGCGTTTGATGAAGGCGAGGCGTTCAACCACCGAAGCGTCGTAGGCGCGATAGCCGGAAGCGGTGCGCGCCGGGCGACCGAGCAGGCCGCGCCGCTCGTAAAAACGCAGAGCTTCGACGCTCAACCCCGTCGCCGCCGCCACCTCGCCGATTCGCAGCGTTTGCCGCCCCTCAACCTGTCCGCCGAATTGTCGTGCTGTTTTCAACATGGAGACATTGTAAACCCTGTAGCCCACTACAGAGTCAAGCC
>DASWNS010000517.1:0-4706 GCA_036399115.1 Pyrinomonadaceae bacterium
CGTCAGCCGTGTAATCGTGTGCCCGCCATGTCGGTTATTGCGCATCGGGCACGACTTCTATCATGCGATAGAAGTGTGTAGCAACTGAAAGTCTTGCACCGAAGGTGCATAGTTTTGCACTAGCGTGTCTGTGACAATAAACGTGTGTGATGGGTTGGTCGGGGTGATAGATGACTTCTCCCGCCGACAGGATGACGGGTTCCAGATCGGGTGCGAGGCGTTCGTGTTCGGCGCGGGTTAAGGCGTTGAGGATGCGGTTCGAGGTTGAAGGATGTAATTCCGGAAGCGTGGACATTGGTAGCCTTTCTGTGTACGGTGCGTAAAAGACGGCACGCGGCAGAAAGTGAGCGTAGGGGCTAACTTAATGTCGAATGGAGCTTGTCAAAAGGGTAATTCCTAGTGCGGGAGAAGTATCTCACACTTTGTACGAAATGGACAGTCGCTATGTCCGATACCGCACATAGCCGGATGGCGGAGGTCTTTGAAGTTGAGTTCTGCGACGATTGAGGGGCAGACTTACGCCCTGTTCGCCCTGTCCGCCCTGCGCGCCGAACGGCTAATACTTCTTCACAATCGAGGGAAGCCGCTGGCGACTGCTGCCTGAGGTCAGGCCGCACGACTTTTGAAGCACGAACGGGCGCGGTCTATCTAAGACCGCGCCCGTTCAAAGCCGCGCTAACTTTTGTAACGCCCTCTTTTTGTAACCGCCGTTCTTTTCAGACAGGCAACGTGCCCCGTCTCTCTATCCTTAACGCGCGCCGAGGCCGCCGCGCGACTGCAAGCCCATCAGGCGCGCGGGGAACACGCCGAAGTCTTCGACCTCCCAGGTGTTGCCGTCTCTGAGCCTGACTTTGGCGGCGGGGATCAACGTCCCTTCGCTGTTGCGGCGGCGCATGAAGATTTCCGCGTAGCCGAACTTGTAATCGGTCGAGCGCGCCCCGGCGCGCGCCTCGTAGATGTTGATGTTGCGCTCGTAGAGAACGATCAGTTTCGTCCCGTTCTCATGCGGCACGCTGATGATCGCGTTGGCATCCACGCCGACGCCGTTCCCGACAGTGATTCTTCCGGCGTCCATCCGCGAGAGCACGCGCAGCAGTTCCTCTTGCCCCCCCGATTGCAGCGCGGCGTTCAATTGCCGCACCTCTTCATCCGACGTGTAGCGGTTGATGATCAGGTCGAACGAAGTCGTGCGCCCGGCGAACCGTCCGCCGACGCCGACGACCGTTCCGGTGATGTGCTGCCGCCCACCTTCGACCGCCCGGCTGCCCCTGCGCTGCCCGAACGCGACCGGCGCAGGCTGCGCCAGCATCAATCCCAACACGCAACACGCCGCTGCCAACCAACCCGACACTCTTCTTTTCTCCATAACTTCCCCCTGGTGAAATCCGAATTTACTTTTTACCCGCTAACACTAAACCGCAGAAGTGTACAGAGTGTCTCAAATTTCTCTCAAGTTGTGCCGCATCAAGGATATTCGCCCAAAGTGCGTGTGATTCCCGTCCCGCACGTCGAAGCGTGGGCGTCGTCAGGGGCAACTCTCGAACGCGCGGCAAGCCGAAACGATAAGCGGCGCAAAAGAGACGGAGAGAGAGTCGAGTTCGACGTTGAACTCGACTCTCTCTCCATCCGTGCTTCCGGCTCCGGCGGACTCTTCCTTCGCGCCCGCAGGGAGACTACCGGCGTCAATGAGAAGCTTGAGCGGGCGGCTGGGCGGGGCGGGCGTTGATGCCTGTGATCGGGTAGGGTTCTTCCGTGCCGACGGTGAACTCGAAGGCGAGCCAGCGGCCATCTTTTTTCGTCTGCACGAGCAAGGCGATCTTGTCTTTCGTCTCGCTCGGCGAAAGGCTGTGGAGTTTGAGGCCGCCCGTCCGCTCGTAGACTTCGAAGTCCTTGTCGGCGTTCTCCGGGTTGCCGCTCGTGCTTTCGTGGAAGGCTTGCATCTGTTTGAGATCGCCGCTGTTGAAGGCGGCGAAGAATTTGGCGACGGTCTTTCCGGCGGGCGTTTTGGCAAGCTCTTCTTCGGGCGTCGTCGAGGCGGTCGCCGTTGCCGTAGCGGGCTTATCTTTGCCGAGCGCGGCGGGGGCGGCTTTCTCCGTCTTGTTCGCGGGGTTGCCTGCGGCGGGGGTTTGCGCGGGGCAGGCGGCGACGGCGAAGAGGCCGAGGACAAACGCGAGCGAGAGGCGTTTGCAGCGTGCTGTCAGTTGATACATGATTCTTTCTCCAGGTTGATGACTCGTTAAACTCACGCACAGTATCGCTGAAACGCCGACGCGGTTGGTTAAGAGGATGAAAAAAGATTGTTAAGGATGTAAAAAAGCAGTGGCAAGAGACAGGTGACGAGGGACAAGTTAAAAAGACGTAAATCGTGAATCGTGAATAGAGAAAACCTGTCTTCGTTGATTCACGATTCACGATTTACTTGTCTTTTCTCGTCGCTTGTCACTCGTCACTCGTCACTGTAATTAAGGTGCGCGGAGGACGGCGAGGGGCTTGCGCGTGAGCGCGTCGAGACTTGAGAGCGCGCCGACCGTGGCGACGAGCGCGACGGTTGCGCCCAAGCCCGCGAGGTAGAGCCACGGCGAGAAACTCCAGGGCAGTTCGAAGACGTAGCGCGAGAGCGCGTAGGAGAGCGCGACGGCGGCGAGCGTGCCGACCGTGCCCGCCGTCAGCCCGAGCAGGCCGTACTCCGCGAGCATGATGGCGAGCAGCACTTTGCGTTTCGCGCCGAGCGTCTTTAAGACCGCCGCCTCGTAGATGCGCTGCCATTTCGTCATCGCAATCGAGCCGACGAGGATGAGCACGCCGCTCAAGAGCACAAAGCCGCCGATGAAGGAGACGGCGAGCGTCACGTTGTTCAAAATGCGCGTGACGGCGCGCAGAATGTCGGCCACGTCGATCACGGAGACGTTCGGATATTTGTCGAGGAGCGCGCGTTGGAAACGCCCGCGCGCAACTTCATCCGTCGGGCCGTTGATCGGCGCGATCAACATCTGCGGCGCGTTCTCCAAGGCGCCCGGACGGAAGAGGATGAGAAAGCCCGTGCGCGAGTTGCGCCAGTCAACGCGGCGGATGCTTGTGACGCGCGCCGTCAGACGCCGACCCGCGATGTCGAAAGTGATCGTCCCGCCCAGTTCCAACCCCGCGAGGCCGCGCATGCCCTCTTCGATGGATATTTCCGGCTCGCTCGAAGGAGCGGCGTCCCAGAATTTCCCGGCCACAATCGTCTCGTTCGCTTCGAGTTGCGGCCTGTAGGTGACGACGTATTCGCGCGCGAGGAGGCCGCGTTGCGCGCGTCGCCCTCGGTCGTCCACATCGATGCTCTGCCCGTTGATGGCTGCGATGCGCGTGCGCACCGTCGGGACGAGCGTGGGGCGTTCGCCCGTCGCCTGCGTGATGAGTTCTTCGACACCGTTTTTCTGGTCTGTCTGCACGTCGATCAGGAACATGTTCGGCAACTGTGCGCGCGCCGCCGGATCAAACTCACGCACGAGATTCCTTTGCAGCGATTGCGTGGCGATGACGAGGAACGCGCCGAGGCCGACGGCCAGCACCACCACGCGCGTCTGATTGCCCGGACGATACAGGCTATTGATCGCGTGCCGCAGCGGGAACGAGCGTATGTGCCGCGCACGCCGTACGAGGAAGATCACGAGCATCGCCGTCAAATTGAGCACGAACGCCGTCGCGGCCAAGCCCGCCATGAAGAACGCGCCCACGCGAATCGATCCGGCCTGCCACGCGGCGAGCAACACCAGGCCGCCCACCACGACGAACGCCACGAGCGAGCGAGCCGCCCCGATGCGCCTGAGAGACTGTAGCGCGTGACGGGGAGACAAGAAGCGGCGGAGTCTCAGCCACCAACCACGCCAGCCCGCTTCGGGTTGCGCCTCGTCGTCGCTACCGTTGTTGTCGCCGCCCGCAGCGTCTTCGCGCAGCAGCATGTTCGGTTTGATGCGACGCACGCGCAGGAGCGGCAGCGCGGAGAAGAGCAGCGAGATGAGCAGGCCGAGCATCAAGCCTTGCGCGATTGCGCCCCACGTCAACTCGTAGCTCATGTTGGGGGGCAGCGTCTCTGCGAATCGCCGCGAGACGAAGAGCAGAGCCGCACGCGCGAGCACGACGCCGAAGAGACTTCCGGCCAGACCGAGCGCGAGCACCTGCGCCAGATAGACGCCCGTGATCACGCGGCTCGACGCGCCCACGCATTTGAGCACGGCGATGGTGCGCTTCTTCTGTTCGATAAAAACGCGCGTTACGTTTGAGACGCCGATGCCGCCGAGCACGAGGATGACGAGGCCGGTGAGCGAAAGATAATTTTCCGAGCGCGTGTATTGCTCGTTCAAGCCCTCCTGCGAATCCCTGTAGGAGCGCACGCTGACGAGGTTCTCCTTCAAGCCCGCGCGCAACTCCGCGACGAGCGCGTTCAACTCAGCGGGCGGAACTTTCAGGAGAACCCGGTTGCGGGCGCGGCTGCCGAATCCGGTTAAGCCCGTCTGTGCAATCGCTTCGCGCGCGATGAAGACGCGTGGACCAATGCGAAAGCCGCCCGTCGCGCCCGGCTCCTGTCCTATCGCCCCGCGTATCTGAAAGGTCGAATTCCCGATCTTGACTTCATCCCCGACACTGAGGCGCAGACGCTCCAGAAGCGACGCGGCGACCACCACACCGTTGTTCGCAAGGAGCGCGTGTGTGAACCTCTCGCCGCT
>DASWNS010000518.1:0-6704 GCA_036399115.1 Pyrinomonadaceae bacterium
TGCATCTGATCTTTCACGGCCAGCTTCTTTTTCTTCAGAGTGATCTCTTCCAACTGCTCCTCGTCGTTCGGGTAAGCGAGGGAAGTTAGTTCGCTGAGTCGCGCTTCGTAGCGTCCGTGCTCGCGCGCCAGTTCGCGAAACTCGGGATCGTTCATAATTAATTCTTCTCTCAAGCTGTCCGTGTTGGTAAGTTCCATCTCAGGGAAGCCTCCTTTGTAGATGCGCTTTAAGTGGTGTGCATGATTCGCGTTCGTGGCAAGTCGTGGTCGCCCTTCCCGCGTCTATTATTTCGATGGGAAAATGGTAGCTAAAAACCTCGCCTGAATCAAGTCGGAGGTTTCAGCGAGGCATTCATCAGCAGCGCGTCCTCAACCGGATCGCGATAGTACTGCCGACGCCTGCCCACCACTGCAAACCCGAAGCGACGGTAGAGAGACTGCGCCGCCGCGTTCCCCGCGCGCACTTCGAGAATAGACGTGAGCGCGCCTTGCCGTCTGCCCGCGTCGAAGGCTACGGACATCAAAGCGTTTCCCACGCCGCGCCGCCGTGCGGTTTCGTGGACGCCGATGTTGTTGATGTGCAGTTCGCTTGCAGAGACACGCGCGCTCAGAAAGCCATGCAGAGAATGTCCGTTTAAGTCGTCGGCGCGGACGCGTCGAGCCACGAGCATGATCGCTTCCGGACGCAATAGTTCGGCATGATATGAATCCCAACCCCAGAGGCTCAGGCGACACGCTTCTTCGATCTCGACCACTTCGAGCAGATCGTGCGCCGTCATTCGCTCAATTTGAAAATCGCTCTGTATCCGTTCGGTGACAAGTTCTACCTGCGACATCTCTCATTCAACTCCGCATCTGACAAACGCACATAGAGCGCATGTAAATTTTCTGCGTCTATCGTACTTCCCTGCCGGTAATTTATTAAACCAAGCGCGGCGACCCGTTCCGCATAAAACTCTGTGAGTGGCGCGAGCGTCCAAACTTCTCTCTGCTCTCTCCCCGACTCGTCTTCTGCCTCCGGTTCATCTCGCCAGACAAACTTCTGCTCCCCTGCAAACTCCCGTATCGCCGCCGCGTGTGCGTGCGCTCCGGCTCCAGCCCACGTCAGGCCGCCGCCCCACCCCACAGCCTGCTCCAACAACGCCGCCGGACTGAGATGAAACGGTTCGCTCAACTCCTTGACCAAGCCTTCCCCGTCAACCGATAGCAACTGCGCGAAGACCTCTCCGCGCCCGGCGGGCAACGAAGCCAGAACGCGCCGCGCTGTCGCGCCCGCGGAAGCGATGGCATGGAGCGTCGGCACGCCGGAGACAGGCCGGTCTAGAGTCGCGGCAAAGGCTTTGATGGTCGCGATGCCCGATCTCAATCCGGTAAAACTTCCGGGTCCCGTTGTCACCGCGAAGAGTTCGATCTCTTTTAACTTCGCGCCCGATGTAGCCAGAGCCTCGTCTATATCTTGCAGCACGGACGAGGAATTTTCTTTCTGCACGCGCCCGCCGAGGCGAGCCAGGACACGTTCGCCCTGCACGACGGCGACGCTTCTCGTGGCGGTCGCCGTGTCGAGGCTGAGAATGAGCGGAGCAGCCTGTGCGTCCTTCAAAGAATCACCCGCCGACACCTCTCGCCGCAACGAAGTCTTACTATTGCTTCTCATGTTTGACATGCACTGGTATGCCGCGCGATTATAGGCGCGGCTTTCAATTCAAGCAAATAAGGGTGGCTCACGGTTGAGCTGTTTCACTCGGTTGTACTGATGAGTGTCCGCATAGGGATTCTGACGGCGGGTGGCGATTGCCCCGGTCTTAACGCTGTGATCCGCGCTGTCGTGCGTCGCGCACTGGTTGAAGACGCGCCGGTCTTCGGCATCAAAAACGGCTGGCGCGGCCTGATCGAAGACGACATCATCCCTCTCACGCGCAGTTCCGTCTCAGGCATTCTCCCGCGCGGCGGCACGATTCTCGGCACATCTCGCACCAACCCGTTCGACGATGCGAAATCGCTCGAACAAATTCGCCACAACTGGGAGAAGCACAAACTCGAAGGGCTGATCGTCGTCGGCGGCGACGGGACGCTGCGCACGGCGCGCGACATGTGGCGCGAGCACAACTATCCGATTGTCGGCATTCCCAAAACTATCGATAACGATGTCGGCGGGACGGATTTTACTTTCGGGTTCGACACGGCGGTCAGCATCGTCACGGACGCGATTGACCGGCTTCATTCGACGGCGGAATCGCATCATCGAGTGATGGTCGTCGAAGTGATGGGACGCCATACCGGGTGGATCGCCGCCTACGGAGGCATCGCGGGCGGCGCAGACGTGGTGCTCGTCCCCGAACATCCTTTCCGCCTCTCGCGCGTCTGTGATTTTCTGCGCCAACGGGCGGCGCAGGGCAGCGCGTTTTCGATCATCGTCGTGGCGGAAGATGCGCGCCCCGTGCCGGAAGAGAATTTTTTAACGGAAGAGGTGCGCCAGCAGATTTACCGTCAGGGGCGGCTTGGCGGCATCGGCATCGCGCTGGCACAAGAGATCGAGCGCGTCTCCGGCATCGAAACACGCTTCACGCAACTCGGCTACGTCCAGCGCGGCGGCTCGCCCACGGCTTTCGACCGCGTCCTCGCCACGCGTTTCGGCATCAAGGCTTTCGATATGGTGGCCGCGGGCGAATGGGGACAGATGGCTGCGCTGCACGGCAAACGCGTCGTTAGTTTCCCGCTCGACGAAGCCCTGCGGGAAGTCAAAAAACTGAGCGATGAGATTTACCACGTCGCAGAACTATTCTTCGGCTAGTTCAGGCCGGACGCGGATTTGAGTTAATACGCCGCGCCGGGCTTGAACCTTTGTCAAAACGTTTGGAGCGTTTGGTCGGATGAAACTCTGCCGCACATGCAGGCGTTGCTACGAAGACACGGACGCGGTCTGTGAAATCGCGGAGCACGGGGGACTGTCGCACGCGCGCCCCGGCTCACGCCTGATCGCGGAAAAATATCGACTCGACAGTCTCCTCGGTCGCGGCGGGATGGGCGCGGTCTATTCCGGCTCACACGTCGAACTCGAACGTCCCGTGGCCGTCAAAATGCTCCTGCCCGATTCCGTCTCCGACCCGCAGGCGCTCGAACGCTTTCGCCGCGAAGCACGCGCCGCCGCACGTCTCAATCATCCGAACGTGGCGAACACTTACGACTATGGCGCGCTCGCGGATGGTGAGGCTTACCTCATCATGGAGTTGCTCGACGGGCAGACGCTCCGCGAATATTTGAATGCGGAGGGCAGCCTTCCGCTCAAGTGGGCGGTGGAGATCGCGCGGCAGGTGGGCGACGGCATCGGCGCGGCGCATCATTCGGAGATCGTCCATCGCGACCTGAAGCCTTCGAACATTATCCTGACGCGCGATCATCGAGGCGAACTACAAGCCAAGGTTTTAGACTTCGGCATCGCGCGCATCCTTGAGCAGACGACGACGAGCGGCGACCCTTTGACGGCTGCCGGTGCGCTCATCGGCACGCCGCGTTACATGTCGCCCGAACAGTGTGCCGGGCATGATTCGGATGCGCGCTCGGATGTCTATAGTCTGGCCGTCATCCTCTTCGAGATGCTGGCCGGTCGCCCGCCTTTCGACGCGCCCTCGGCTACCGCAATTGCCCTCAAGCATGTGCGCGAGATGCCGCCGGATATTCTCCAACTTCGTCCTGGCGTGCCGCCCGCGCTCGCCCGGCTCATCTCCGAATCGCTTGCCAAAGACCCGTCTGCGCGCCCGCAAACCGCCACCGAATTTGCTTCGCGATTGCACGAGATCGGCGAAGCCTTAGCGCCTGACGACCACTCGATCTCCATATTTGATGTTGCGGCGGACGGAAAACTTTCCACCACTTCCGAGATACAGGGGGCGGCGGCCACGAGCGCCGTGCCGCAGGAGTTTCAGACAGTCGCGGTTGAAGACGCGGCTCCGCACACAGACCTCCATCCGGACGAAAGGCCGACGGATCGCGTGGGAGAACCGACCTTCGGCGATCTCATCTCCGACGATCCGGCGTCAAGCGAAGAAGAAGTCGAAGCAGAAGTTTCTCCGCAAACTGCGCCGCAGAGCGTCTCGCAGACGTGGCAGCCCGCGCAGGTCACGCCTCCCCCGGACAGTCTGCACGCGTCAGCCGCGACGCGGGCGTCCAATGCGCCGCGAGATGAAACGGAGACGGTCTTTAGTTCATCGCCTCCGGGTTCGCTTGAAGGAGAGAGCGCGGGACGCCGTTTCCCGCTCGCGCTCGTGATCGGCTCTTTTGCGCTCGCCGCGCTCCTCGTCGCGCTGCTCTACGCGTGGCGTGGGAGGACGACGGATCAAGTCGCGGTCACTAATCCAGACGCCGCGCCGTCGCCCGTTGCGACTCCGAGCGCGAGCACAGAAGCGACGCCCGAGTCGTCGCCTTCGGCTGCGCCGAGTTCGTCGCCACCGCAACCGGCAGTCGCCGTAGACGCGCCGGTCGCGGCGGAGAAAGAGCGCGCCGCGTTGCGTTCGACGGTCGATAGCTGGCTGGCCGCGCACAACACGCGCAACCTCTCGCAGTTGACCAACTTTTATATGCGCAACGTCTCGGCCTTCTATCGCACGCAAAACACTTCACGCGCGGCGGTGCGCGCCGAGAAGGCGCGGCTGTTTAAAGAATCGGCCTTGTCCATCAAGCGCACGAGCGACCCGCAAATCACACTCGCCCCGGATGGCCGCACCGCCACGATGCTCTTTAACAAGTCCTACAGTCGCGGCGCGGCGGGCAATGCCGACAGCGGCGAAGTCTTACAGGAGATCGTCTGGCAGAAGACGAATCGCGGTTGGAAGATCATCAGCGAGCGCGACCTGCGCGTGATTCGCTGAAAGAAAAGCAGAATTCCGCCTCTTATTTTCGCGCTCCCCGGTAGCGACTTGCCCACCGTCAATTGATCCAATACATTATCGCTTACGAAGCGTTTCCTCTCTGGATGCAACATGGCTGAACCGACACTGACACCAATGCTGCGGCAGTATCACGAACTGAAGCGGCAGCACCCCGGCACGATCCTCTTTTTTCGTCTCGGCGATTTCTACGAACTCTTCTTCGACGATGCCGTGACCGGCGCGCGCGAACTCGAAATCACGCTCACGGCGCGCCATAAAGAGCGCGGCGGCGCGGGCATCCCGATGTGCGGCGTGCCGCATCATTCCCTCTCCGGCTACATCTCCAAGTTGATTCGCAAAGGTTATCGCGTCGCCATCTGCGAACAGACCGAAGACCCTACGAAGACGAAGAAACTCGTCCGCCGCGAAGTGGTGCGCGTCATCACGCCGGGGACGGCGATTGATCCGCAGTTGGTCGAATCGCGCGATTGCGTCTATCTGGCAGCCGTGTGCGGTGCGGGCGACTCCTACGGCGCGGCTTTTCTCGATCTCTCGACCGGAGAATTTCGCACCACCGAAGCGCGCGGCGCAGATGCCTGGCCGCGCATCCGCGCCGACATCGAATCCTACAGCCCGCGCGAACTCCTCTTCCCCGCTTCGCTCACACCGCTCATCAAAAATGCTTACGCCGCTGGCGGCGCGTCGCAGACAGAGCCTCTGCCACCCGCCAGCGACAGGGACACGAACGTCGTCCCCTTCGCACGCCCCGCGCACGCCGAGACGGCAAACTTCGGCGGGGCTTGCATGTCTCTCAGCCCGCTCGACGATTGGCTCTGGGAACCGATCTCCTGCGCCTCCCTGCTGCTCGAACAGTTTGGCGTGCGCACGCTCGAAGGCTACGGGTTGGACGGGAAGATTGACGCGGTAGCGGCGGCGGGCGCGTGCCTGCGCTATGCATGCGAGACGCAGAGAGACGCCGCCGCACACGTCAACGACATCACCTATTTCGAGTCGCAGGACCATCTCGTGCTCGACGCCGTGAGCGTGCGCAATCTCGAACTCGTCGAAGCGCAGAACAACGCCGGACGCTCGCACACTCTGTTCGGCGTGGTTGATTCTACCGTCACGGGCATGGGCGCGCGCCTGCTCCGCGCGTGGCTCTTGCGCCCTTCGGTGCGTCGCGGCGAGATCGAAGCGCGGCTGGCGGCGGTCGAAGATTTTCACCGCTCGCACATGAAGCGAGATCGGATGCAAGCGCTCCTGAAGGACGTGGCCGACCTCGAACGCCTCATCGCACGCATCAGCATGAACACGGCCACGCCACGCGATCTAGCCGCCCTGCGCCGTTCGCTCGAACAGGTGCCGACGCTGCGACAGACGTTATCGGACTCCGCATCGTCGCTCCTGCAAGTCCTGCGTGAAAATGCGGACGAGTTGCCGGACGTGCGCGAGCTAATCGCGCAGGCCATCAGCGACGACCCGCCGCTCAACCTCTCGGACGGCGGCGCGATTCGCGCGAACTATTCGGCGGAACTCGACGAACTACGAGACATCAGCCGCAACGCCAAGCAGACCATCGCCGCACTCGAAGCGCGCGAGCGCACGCGCTCCGGCATCAATTCGCTGCGCGTGCGTTTCAACAACGTCTTCGGCTACTTCATCGAAGTCTCCAAAGGACAGGCCGCGCGCGTGCCCTCCGATTACGAACGGCGGCAGACGCTCGCCAACGCCGAACGCTACACCACGCCCGAACTCAAAGAGTGGGAACAGAAAGTGATGGGCGCGGAAGGGCGCATCGGCGAACTCGAAGCCACCATCTTTGCGGAGGTGCGCGCACGCG
>DASWNS010000519.1:0-11577 GCA_036399115.1 Pyrinomonadaceae bacterium
GCGGCGTGCGCAGCTCTCCTAAAGACCATGCGCGCATTCTATCAACATCAGCTATCTTGTGCGCGGGCATCGAACCCGCCCCCAAGATGGTTCATTCATCCCCACCGCAAGCGGTGGGGCATTAAGAACCTTTTTCGTAAAGTTCAATTCGCACCCGCGCCATCAGCGCGCCGCCGCTTTCGGGCGTTTGAAATAGAGAGCCGTGGTCGAGACTTGATTAACCTCCAGCGGTGCTGGCGCAACCATCTCCCAACCCTCGGAACCGAGTTTACTGATCGCCTTAGCCATGGCCGCGCCGTTGCCCTCCGTGACCGATGCCTGTACTTCGACGACCTGCACGCCCGTCTCCTGGAAGTAGCTGATCCAGTAGATGCCGCCTCTGGCCGAACCGGCGTAAGCCGCCTTCGACAACGCGCAGTACTCCCACTTCATCCCGGCATTCGACTGCTCTGTCTCCTCCGCACGTGTCTGAGGAACGGAGAGGAGTTTGCCCGTGAGCGCGCCGCTAAATGACCACCCGACGAGGAGCAGTAAGATAAAGAGAAGTTGTCGTGTCCTGTCCATAAGACCTCCGTTCAGTCGCGAGGATTGTAGGTGCGTTCTAACGCCGTTCATTTAAGACGCTGCACCGTTTCAACGCTCATGTGGCGAAATGCTGCGACACATTCGCCGCTTACAATGCCGGGCGCCTCTGTGCAGGGCGCGCGAGGCCGTCATCTACTAACGCGAAATCCGTTAACTAAAGGGATCATCCCGACCGCCACCTCCTCTCAGTTCGCGCCGGATAGTTCGGAACAGGTTACCGCCCGGAACTACCCGGCACCGGGCAAGTCATCGGCCTCTAACGCTGGTGTATGTTTCGCCCGCGCACCTCTATCTTCTAAAGTAAGGTAGATATTGACACGGGTGCTTAATGGTCATATCGTGTTCCTGTCTCCAGGGGTTTATCGTTTCTCGCTAACGAGCCGCTCTACCTTCGTTAGTCTCACTTCAACAAACGGAACTAAATCAAAATTGCCGACGACGCAGGCTCACGTGTGTTACGCACGCGCAGGCCACGTTGCGGAGGCTCTTATCTTTCTCGCTTCGCGATTACTGTCTCTTCGTCTATGCCAGTGCAGGCTGGCGCGCCAGAGCACTCGCCGCGCGCGGGGCTGTCTGGCTGCGCACAATGCGAAAGGAAACTGACTGATGGCTACTAAGAAAAAACAGGGCAACGAGAGTGAGAGCGTGGGCTGGAACTGCGCTGATGACCCGGCGGGTAAATTGAAACAGATGTTTGTGGACATCGTGCAGACCCGCAGAATCGAGCAGGGACAGTCGCCCGCCAGAAGGCCGGTCTTCCTGAAACTGCACGGCGTAGCCCACGGTAGATTCGAGATGCGCGCGGACTTGCCCGCAGAGTTGCGCGTCGGCGTCTTCGCGCTCAAGAGCCTCCCCGCGTGGGTGCGATTTTCCAGCGACACCCACCCCACCAACCCTGACTTGAAGACGACCTGCGGCATCGGCATCAAGCTGTTCGAGGTGCCGGGCGAGAAGTTGCTCGGCGACGGACGGACGCAGGACTTCGTCATGCAAAATCATGACGTGTTCTTTGTGGACACGGCGCAGGACATGTGCGAGTTCACGAAGGCCGGAGTGGTTGACGGCGATTACACACCGTATCTCGAAGCCCACCCGGTCACGAAGAAAATTCTGGACGAGATGGAGAAGGTCGAACTCAGCGTGCTGACCACGACCTACTGGAGCGTGCTCCCTTATTCCTTCGGCAAAGGGCGTTTCGTCAAATACAAACTTGAGCCGGAACAGGTGCCCGACGGGGAACCGCCCACGGACGATCCCAACTACATGGCGAGCGATCTGGCGCGCAGGCTGCGCAGCGGCGACGCTCGCTTCAAGTTCATGGTGCAGTTGCGCACGAAGCCGAAGACGATGCCGCTCGACGAAGCGACCGTCCGCTGGAGCGAGGAGGAGAGCGCGCCCATTCACGTCGCCACTCTGATTCTTCCGAAGCAGGACGTGTCTGCGCTCGGACAGGCCGCCTACGGTGAAAATCTAGCCTTCAATCCGTGGCACTCGCTGCCCGAGCATAAACCGCAGGGCAGCATCTCCGCCGCGCGCAGAGTCGTCTATGCGACCAGCGCGGACGAACGGCGAAACGTTAACGGCGTGACGACGCGCGAGCCTGACGAGGCCAAGCCCGTCTCCGTGTTGCCGCAACCTGTGGACCGCACTATCGTCAAGGCGGCGATCCATCCGTCAATCGGAGTTGCGCGCGTCGGCAACAGCATGGACGAATTCTTTATCGGTCCGGAAGTGACAGACCCTCTGCCGGAGACTCCTGGTTTTTACCGCGACAAGACGGGCGCGCTCAAGCGTCAGGCGGCGCGCTTCCGCGTCTACGGTCTGAACGCCGAAGGGCAGGTTGTGGCGGAGTTGAACGCGCAAAATGCGACAGTCGAATGGACGGCGCATCTGGCTAACAAAAAATCTGCGTGGTATCAATTCCAGCTCGCACTCGACATTCCGGAGGCCGCCGACGCGCCCCCCTCGCTGCTGCGCAATGCGGGCGTCGCAGACCGTGCGCAGTTAGTGATTGATCCGGGTCAACGACATGCCAAAGGCGTAAACCAGCAGGGCGGCAAGCGGCATCTCTTCGACACGGGCGAGTTCATGGGTACACCCGTGTATCTGGGTGAGTTGAGGACTGACGAAGCGGGTCGTCTGATCGTCTTAGGCGGGCGGGGCGTCTCCGCCTCTTTCGACGGAAGCAAAGCCGTCACCTTCGCCAACAACGAAGGTTGGCACGACGACGTTTCGGATGGTCCGGTCACGGCGAAAGTCACTTTTGAAGGCCAGAAATTGAAGGTTGACCCGGCGTGGGTCGTGGTGGCTCCGCCGAACTACGCTCCGATGCAAAAGTCTGTGCGTACGATGTGGGACTTGATACGCGACACGGCGATTCAGGCCGGGATGCTCCCGCAGCCCGCGCGCCCTTCATTCGAACAGGACATCCGCCCGCTCTTCGAGCGCATGTCGCGGCTGCAATGGGTGAACGCCGGTTTCGCCGCCGCGTTCGGCTGGAACTCGCCGAGCGATTTCTCGCGCCCGGAGTTGTTGGCACAACTCGCAGACCCTTCGCCGAACGCCAAAGAACTGCGGCAGACCGTCGCCAACCACTTTCGCAATTTCGAACGCGATTCATGGTCGCCCACGCCCTGGCCGTGGCTCTACGGCGACGCCATGAATGTGCCCCCGGCGGAAACGCCGCGCCAGCACGTCGCGCTGACAGACACGCAGCAGGGATTTCTGCAACAGTGGGTCAGAGGCGATTTCGAGGCCGACTACGATCCGCAGCGTCAGCCGCCACACAGGATTGAAGAGGTGCCCGTCGCCGAGCAGGCGGCGATGCTGGACAAAGCCGCGCTGGACGACTGCCTCGCAGATGCCTTCCATCCGGGCTGCGAACTGACATGGCCGATGCGTCATTCCACGCTCTACATGTCTGCGTTCCGCATCGAGCACGCCCCGCGAAACTGGAAGGAGCCTTCATACGGCGGCGGACTCATTCAGGATACGCTCTCTCTACCGGAGGGTCCATTGGCGGCACAGGTGCCCGGCGGCCTCACACGCTGGATGGCTCTGCCCTGGCAGACCGACTCGGCCAGTTGCCGTTCGGGCTACCTGAAAACTTACGATCCTTATCTCCCCACCTTCTGGCCTGCCCGCGTGCCCAATCAGATCATGTCGCGCGAAAACTATGAAATAGTGATGGACGAGTCGCGCCCGCTCGGCGAACGCCTCGCCGCCTTCGCTAACCGCGCCGCATGGATCAACACGCTCGGCTCCGTGAGTTACACAGAACAGATCAACAATATGATCAAACATTTCGGCGAGATGGGAGTCGTCGAAGTGCGCGAGGGACCAAAGGACGACGAACACTTCCCGCCCGTGATGGAGGTGGCGCAGCACCCCACGCGTCGCCAGCGCGGCCTGTTGAAAGCCACAGAGGCCGAAGCGGCTGAGAGGCCGCGCCTGCTCGACCAGCACAAGTTCCTGGGAGATGCCGACGTGGAACTTAACGGCATCGAGAAGGTACGCCGTTTCCCCTACGGACTGAGGCGTTAACTGCTTGAAGCGAGTGCTTGAGGCAGATGCGTTGATCGTGGGGGCGGGGCCAGCCGGTTGCGCGGCGGCAATAAACCTCGCCCCCTTGCGTCAGGTCTTGTTGGTCGAACGCAGGGCGGAGGTCACGCCGCGCGTCGGGGAATCGCTCGTTCCGGCAGCGCGGCGTTTGTTGACGGACATGGGGCTGTGGGAGAGTTTCATCGCAGAGGGACACGAACCGTGGTATGGAAATCGCGCCGTCTGGGGCGCGCCGGAGCCACTCGAAGTTGACTTCATGCGCGACCCCGACGGGCACGGTTGGCATCTCGACCGCGCCCGTTTCGAACAATGGCTTCGTGCTCACGCAACCAAGAGAGGAGCCGGGTTTATCGCCCCCGCCTCGGTCGATCATCTGGCGCACGACGGCGAGCGTTGGCAAGTACAACTGAACACTCCTGCCAGTCAATGCACGGCGAACGTGAAGTTGATCATCGAGGCGGGAGGACGCGCCGCACCCGTCGCGCGTAAGCAGGGCGCACGAGTTCAAGCAAGCGACAGGTTGATCTGCGCGTGGGTGAGCGGGCGCGACGCGCGTGAGTCCAATCGCGGGCTAACCTATGTCGAGGCGGTTGAAGACGGCTGGTGGTACACCGCTCCGGTTCCGGGTCGGCAACGCATCCTTGCTTTTTATACTGATGCCGACCTGCCGAACGCGCGAGTCATCAACAAGCGAGACGGACTGTTGGAACGCGCCGCAAGCGCAGAGGAACTTTCCGCGCTGTTAACTGCTGCGGGATTCGTGCCGGAAGCTCAGAGCCACGTCACCGCCGCGCATAGCGCGATGCTCGACCCTTGCGCGGAGGAGAGTTGGCTCGCGGTCGGGGATGCCGCGATAAGTTTCGACCCGCTCTCGTCTCAAGGGCTGTTGAACGCGCTGTTCACAGGTTTGGCGGCGGCCAACGCGGCGGATCGTTATCTTGAAGGCGATGCTCACTCATTATCCGTCTACCGGCAGGTCGTGCGGGGCATCGGAGATGCCTACCGTCAACATCTGGCCTCCTTTTATGCCACCGAGCAGCGTTGGCCGGAAGCGCAGTTTTGGCGGCGTCGGCGAGCCTGAATCGGATTGAACGAGCGACGGGTTGTAGAGATTACTTTGGGCATTAATATAGTTGACGCACCTACAATATCGTTACTACCTGATAAGGTAAAACAGACGGGTAACTGTTGTTATGAAAAAATAATTATTCTACAAAAGACCATTTTTGTGGAATTACATATTGGACTTTACATTTGGGATTTGCAGGTAGAGCTTGTTGAGGTGAAATCTGAAAGTTTAGAATGATCTTGAATAATAGTTACTGCGGAATCAGTTAAGATTACAAGGGGTACAAATATGAGCAAAGTTTGGTTTATTACAGGTGCCGGTCGCGGCATGGGCATTGACATCGCCAAGGCTGCGCTGGCTGCTGGCTACAAGGTTGTCGCTACTGGCCGCAATACCGACATGGTGACTCAGGCCGTTGGAGAATCCGCCGGCTTGTTGGCTGTGAAGCTGGATATTACGAACCCTGCCGACGCTGAGGCAGCAGTTAAGGCTGCTGTTGATCGATTTGGCCGCATAGACGTGCTAGTCAACAATGCCGGTAACTTCTACGCCGGGTTCTTCGAGGAGATCACCCCCGAGGACTTCCGGGCACAGATCGAAACCAACCTGTTCGGCCCCTTGAACGTCACCCGCGCCGTGCTGCCTGTCATGCGCCAGCAACGCTCAGGCCTCGTCGTGACGATCTCCTCGATAGCCGGGATTGTCGGGCAAGAGTTCGTTTCCGCTTACTGCGCGTCGAAGTTCGGCATTGAGGGCTGGATGGAGTCGCTGACCCCCGAGGTTGCGCCGTTCGGCATCCGCACGATGCTGGTCGAGCCGGGCTTCTTCCGCACCGAACTGCTCACGGAGGAGTCTACGAAATACCCCGAGCCCTCGATAGACGACTACGCCGAGAAGACCGGGCAGACCGTCACCGCCTGGAAGGGCATGAACGGCTTGCAAGGCGGTGACCCCGCCAAGCTCGCCAAGGCGCTCATTCAGCTTGCGAGTCAGGACGAGCCTCCGCTGCGCTGGGCCGCCGGTGCTGATGCAGTCCAGGCAGTCGAACAGAAGGCCAAAGACCTGTTAGCCCAGGCCGACGCCTACCGCGAACTGTCCTCGTCGCTTGCGCACGACAATACGAGTGCCTGAGTCGCTATTCCACAAATGACAACCTTACAAGTGCGTCAACTATATTAATGCCTTAATTTGCGGCGCGAGGGTTGGTTCTTCGGGATCGCTTGCGGCGGAAGGCAGAGAGGCGAAGGAGGCTGTGGGCGCAATTCAGACGCTTACGGCTGGAGTCCGCCGTCCTCCGAACCGGAGAGCCGGCGCAACTCCGCGACGGCCTCTTCGACGCCGCCGAGCCGTTCGCCGTAGCTACCGGCCAGGTCAGTGAGAATGACAAACGACTCTTCGAGCCGTGCGATGCGTGCATGATCGCGCGCGTGCGATTCGGCCAACTGGCTCGTCGTCGCCGTCAGGCGCGCGAGTGAGTCCAGTATGAAATCCATCTGTCGCTGGCGTTCCTCGTCCGTCATCTCACCACACCTCTGCCGTCGAAAGCGATCTACCCGCAGCACTTTTCACGGCGGCGACTTTATCAAACAACTCTCGCCCATCGCAAACTTTTTCCCGGCAGGGACACGGAAGCGCGCGGCGTGATTCAACGCCTCTCTCGTGCGCAACGAATCGAAGGGGCGGGAGTTGAACCTTAACTCCCGCCCCTTCGATTCGTCTTTAGAGTGTGACGGATGCTTCAGCTATGCGTCGAGGCAAAGCTGCGCCGTCTATTCATAGCGGAGCGCGTCCATCGGATCGATCTTGGTGGCGCGGAGCGCGGGGATGAAGCTCGCCAGCACGGCTACGCCGATGAGCACCAGCGAGATCGTGATGAAGGTGAAAGGATCGGTCGCGCTGACGTTGAACAGCAGGCTCGACATCACGCGGGTTAACAGGAACGACGCGCCGAGGCCGAGCACGATACCGGCAATGACGAGTTTCAAACCCTGCCCGACCGCGAGCTTCAACACGTCGCGGCGTTGCGCGCCCAGAGCCATGCGGATGCCGAACTCGCGCGTGCGCTGCGCCACCGAGTAGCTCATCACGCCGTAGATGCCGACCGCCGCCAGCACCAGCGCGAGCGCGGCGAAGATGCCGAGCAGCAGCATGCTGAAACGTTGCCGCGCGACCGACTCCGAGACGATCTCTTCCATCGTCCTGATCTTGGAGACGGGCTGGTCTTTATCCACTTCCCAGACCTTCCTGCGCACCGTCGCCGCGAGGCTCAGCGGTTCGACCTCTGTGCGGACGACCAGATCGTTCGGCGCGAAGAATCCGGCCTGCGCGTATGACAGGTACATCTGCGGCTTCGGGTCGGTGACGAGTTCAAATTGCCGTACATCCTTCACCACGCCGACCACCGTAATCCAGTCGTCCGGGTCGGTTGAAGTCGGCGCGCCCGAAGTGATGCGCCTGCCCGTCGGGTCTTGCTCAGGCCAGTAACGGCGTGCCATCGTTTCGTTGATAACGGCCACCGCCGGGGAATCAAACTTGTCCTGCTCAGAGAATTCGCGTCCCTGCAACAGGGCGATGCTCATCGTCTGAAAGTAGTGTGGGCTGACGACTCTCGTTGCCACCACCGGACGCTTGCCCTGCCCCGGCGCGGGATCGGGAATCCCCTCGATGCTGATACCGATGGAATTGCCCTGCATGTACAACGGAAGGTTGGTGGTGACAGCCGCAGACTTCACGCCCGGCAGAGCCTCTATGCGGCTGAGCAGTTCGTTATAAAAGGCCGTGCGCTGCGCGTGCTGCGGATACTTCAACTGCGGAAGCTCGACCTGCATCGTCAACAGGTTCTCTGCACGAAAACCCGGATCGACGTTGCGCAGCCGCAGGAAGCTGTTGATCAGTAGTCCCGCACCAATCAGCATGATGAGCGAAACCGCGACTTCCGTGATGACCAGCAGGTTGCGTATGCGATTGCCGCGACTGCCCGCCGCCGAGTCTCTGCCGCCTTCTTTCAACGTCTCGTTGAGATTCAGGCTCGACGCCTGCATGGCCGGAGCTAAACCGAAGATCAGCCCGGTGAGCAACGAGACGAGCAACGTGAAGCCCAGCACCCGGAGATCAACCGTGATGGCCTCGACCTGCGAAATATTCTCCGGGATGAAGGCTTTCAGCAAGCTCACGCCCCACAGAGAGAGCAACAGCCCGACCACTCCGCCGAGCACCGCCAGCAACACGCTCTCCGTCAGAAATTGCCGGACGAGGCGCAGGCGGCTCGCTCCGAGTGCGACGCGTATGGAGATCTCTTTCTGTCGCACCGCCGCGCGCGCGAGCAGCAGGTTGGCGACGTTCGCGCAAGCGATCAACAGGACGAACCCGACCGCGCCGAGCAGCACGAGCAACGCCGGTTTGATGTCGCCCACGACCTGTTCGTGCAGAGGCGTGACCGCCACGCCGAGGTCTGTGTTCTGTTCGGGGTACTGTTGTTGCAGCTGCGCCGCGATGGTGCTCATCTCGGCCTGCGCCTGTTCGAGCGTGACGCCGGGCTTGATGCGCGCGACAACTTCCAGATAATGCCTGCCGCGATTGGCGGCCTCCTGCGGCGTGAAGGCGATGGGAACCCACAGTTCATCTTCGCGGCGGGGAAACTGGAAGTGCGGCGGCATGACGCCGACCACCGTGTAGCTCTCGCCGTTCAGGGTGAGCGACTGATCGATTATTTTCGCGTCCCCACCGAAGCGTCTCTGCCACAGGCCGTAGCTGATGACGACGACGCGATTCCGCCCCGGCTGGTCTTCTTCAGGCAGAAAGGCGCGCCCCACCTGCGGCTCGACGCCCAGCAGCGAAAAGAGGTTGGCCGAGACGCGGCGGCCTTCGATCTTTTCCGGCTCGCCAGTCCCCGTCAGGTTGAAGTTCTGTTCGGCGATGGCCGCCATCCCTTCAAAGACCCCGTTTCGATCACGCCAGTCTACGTAGTTGGCAGCGGCGGGCGTGTCGCGCGGGTAGCCGCCCTTGGTGTCGTCCTCCCACACCATCACGAGCCGCTCCGGGTCTTTGTAAGGCAGAGGGCGCAGCAAGACCGTGTTGACCACACTGAAGATCGCGCTGTTCGCGCCGATCCCCAAAGCCAGCGCAAGCACCGCGACCACCGTGAAGCCGGGGTTCTTCAACATCATTCGCAGGCCGTAACGCAGGTCCTGCCAGAGGTCAGTCATGATATTCGTTCTCCCACGCGCGCCGAGCACCACCGGCTCCTGCTGCACCGGACGTTCCACCCGTCGCAGTTCATGAGCCAGAAGATTGCTCTCGTTTAATTCGAGCAACGCCGCGCGGTAGGCTTCCTCACGCGTCGCGCCGCCCTGTAACAACTGCTCGAAACGATCGTCGAGATGCTGCGCCAACTCCTCGACGATCTCCGCCTCGCGCGTCGGCGCGAGTTTCAACTCCGACAACAGCCGTCTGATCTCGTCTTTCCAATCAGGCATGTTCGATTCCCACGATGCGATTGATCGCTTCGACAAACTCTCGCCAGCTGACCAGTTGCGCCGCCAGAACCTTTTTGCCCGCAGGGGTCAGGCGGTAATAACGACGCCGCCGCTGCCCGGCCTTCTCCACCCAGCGGCCTTGAATCCAGCCGCGATTCTCCAGGCGGTAGAGCAGCGGGTAGAGCGAGGCGACGTTGAAACGCAACAGCCCGCGCGAACGCTGCTCGATCAAATTGCCGATGTCGTAGCCGTGCCGGGGCTGATCTTCCACCAACGACAGAATCAACAATTCCGCGCTGCCCTTCTTCAACTCGCGGTCGAGCATGTTTGAACCGATATATGACATAGCCATATATTATTAAGAAACATAGGAGCCGTCAACAGGAATCTTCGCACATAAATTTGGATCGTCGAGGCTTAAAAATTTGGATGGTCGGGGGCTTTATTTAACTTTGAGGACGAGGAGCGTGAGGTCGTCGTGCTGGCGTGCTCCGGCGCACCATTCGCGGAGGCGAGAGGCGACGCGGTCGCGGATTTCGTCAGCCGTCGCGTGTGTCGTCGCTGCGAGTTCGACCAGTAATCTCTCTTCGCCGTACTCTTCGCCCGCGAGATTGAGCGCCTCCGTAACACCGTCTGTGTAGGCGAAGAGCAGGTCGCCGCTCTGCATGTCGAGCGTCTCTTCTTCGTAGCCGAAGTGCTCGAAGACGCCGATCACCGCGCCGCCCGTCGCCAGTTTCAGATAGTCGTTCACCGGAGGCTCGCACGTCTCCGCGCCCTCCCGCCTGCGGATCAGGAAAGGCGGGTTGTGCCCGGCATTAACGTAAGTCAACTTGCCTTCGCGCGCGTCGAACTGCGCGTAGAAGAAGGTCACGTAACTCGCAATGCCGGTTGAGCGACAGAGCAGGCGGTTCATGGCCGAGACGAGATTAGCCAGCGAACCGGCCACGGACACGCTGGCGCAGTTGGCTAACGCCTGGCTGCGCAGAGACGCCTGCACGGTTGACATGAGCAGCGCGGCAGAAATCCCTTTCCCCGCTACATCCGCGACGGTGATTCCGGTCTGCCCGTTGTCGAGTGTGAGAAAGTCGTAATAGTCGCCGCCGACGCCGCGCGCGGGCTGGCACAGACCCGACAAGTCCAGCGTGTCGGAGGTCGGCGGGTGCGCGGGAAAGAGTCTCTGCTGCACCTCGGCGGCCAGCATGAGTTCGCGCCGGAGACGCTCCTCCTCCACCATCCGCTCGATGAGTCTCGAATTCTCGATGACGAGCGCCAACTGCCCCGTGATGGACATCAACAGCTGCTCGTCCTTCGGCGAAAACTCCTGCGCAGACTGTTTCCGACCGATTGAGAGGATGCCGACCAGCTGATCCTTCATCTTGATTTGCAGCATCAGGCTCGACCGCAGACTCCGCAACGTCGCGCACTCTGCGGCGCGTTCCGCTTGCAGCGTGGGCGGGGCGTTCGCCAGTGCGCGCACCCACGTCTCCAAATCCTGCGGCTCGATGTGCAGCGGGATCGCCAGATTGCGCAGGCGGTTGACGACGAACGCGTCGCTCCGAAGCGCGGGCGTCGCGGCTCGCTCTTCGTGTGCGGGCGACTGCGCTTCCGCCCCGGCGTGCGGCTTCGGCGCGTGCTGTTCCGCCGACATACGACAGACGAACTCTCCGCTCGCGCCCTCGCGCACGAAGAGCGAGACGTTTTCGGAGCGCAACGCGTCGCGAATCATCTCGCAGATGTACTTGTAGAGTTGGTCTGTGTTGGTCGCGGCGCGTGCGGCTTCGCTAAGGTCCAGGAGGATGCGTCGGTCGTCGTAAGTCGGAGGCGAGAAGCGGCGTTCGAGCAGCGGCAGGAGGCTCCGGCGGATGAAGAGATGCAGGAGCGCGGCGG